>JAFRDB010000047.1 GCA_017404065.1 Clostridia bacterium | reverse complement strand
CATCAAACCGGCGCTGCCAGAATAGGTCGATAGTTTTTCAGTTTAGCGGAGAAATTGTGGGCGGCGCAGCCTGTCCTTGCCTTGGGGCAGGGTGGGCTTTTCAAGCTACGCTTGAAAAGGTCGGGTTGGGGTACGACAGAGATAGATTTCATCTAAAACCACTAATTTATCTTGTTTTTTAGCATCGTAAACCCCAATCCGTCACGGCTCCTATCGTCGCCGCGCCACCTTGCCCACAGGGCAAGGACAGCGGAGCATCGCCAAAAGAATGCACAAGGACAAGCTGCGCCTCCCACTAACTACATCGACAAAATGAAATTTATCGGACTGAAAAGGGGGTCGGAGGGAGTTGATATGCCGTCAGGCAATTTTTTAATTTACTTTGGCAAGGACAGCCTGAACGGCATATTATAGCTCAGATACAGAAATATAAAAGGAGGGAAAACCATAGATGTTCAAAACAGTTTCCGTTGTTGGCGGCGATCTGCGCCAGCTGACGCTTGCAAAGGAGCTTGCCGCCGACGGATACAGCACATATATTTACGGATTTGATAATGGCATCGCGGCGGACGGCATAACGCAGGTATCGGAGCTGAAACACGCCCTGGGCTGCGATATTATAGTCCTGCCCGTTCCCGTATCATTTGATGATCAAACCATAAACACTCCCTACTCCGATCGCGTAATATCCACGGATGAGCTTATAAGCGGTATTGATCCCAATTCGATAGTCTTTGGCGGACGCATATCGGAGGCGCTGGCGAGGATGCTCGGCAAGCGCGGGATAAAGCACTGCGACTATATGGACCGCGACGAGCTTGCGATAAGAAATGCCGTACCTACGGCATTAACGAAAAAGCAACAGGTCCGATTTACCGCATATCGTTCAAGCGCGTTATAGCCTCCTATCCTGCTCTCCCATTATTCACTTCCTTTACTTTTCCAAATCATACGGCCAGTCGGTTATACCACCGAATTCCTTTATATTGGTATAACCCATTTTCGCGAGTGATTGAGCCGCTATTTTACTTCTGCGTCCGGTCCTGCAATATACCAGAATAAGCTGATCCTTGTCCGGGAGCTTGTCCTTCGCTTCTGTTTCTATTTCAGTGTGCGGTATTACTATTGCTTTCGGGATATGCCCCTGATCATATTCCTCCTGTGCTCTTACGTCAAGAATTATATAGTCAGCTTCACTGTCCATAAGCTCCTTGGCTTCTTTTGCAGGAATGGAAAGATAATTGCTATCCCCTTTATTTGCGCCTTTTTTTATCCCGCAAGCGGCGATCACTAACGCTAAAATCACGATCAACGATACAAATAATACATTTTTCATATTCTATTCTCCTCTCATACGTTGTTGTTTTATAAATTGGTCTATTATATATTTTAACACCAAAACAATCTTTTATCAATACTCTTATGGATTATATTTCATTTTGGTTATTAAATGACACACTCAAGGAGATTTACAAATTCACTGTCAGATTTTAACGATATTTTGTATAAAGTAATTATTGAACAGTCTGATCATTTGTGTTATACTGTTACAAACAGCAGTGAATTACATGTTTAGGAGGAAAAATCATGGATATTCAATATTTGCTATGGCTTCAGGATCTGAGAAATGCAACCGGCGGCATGTTTGATGAGTTTTTCAACGCGCTCTCAAAATTTGCTGTTGATATCATGCCATTCCTGCCATTTGTCATCTTTTGGAGTGTGGATAAGAAATGGGGATACCGCTATATCGCCACATGGGGTATAGGCGAGATAGTGAATGGTCTGATAAAGCTGACGGCGTGCGCTTATCGGCCATGGATACGATCAAATCAGATCGAGCCTGCCGGAGATTCAAAGGTTGCGGCGACGGGTTATTCATTCCCGAGCGGACATACAATGGTTGCCACTGTTACATACGGAACCACCTTCGCGTGGCAGAAGGACAGAAGAAGATGGCTTGCTGTTCTCTGCGGTGTATTGATCCTGCTTACAGGATTTTCAAGAAACTTTTTAGGAGTACATACTCCGCAGGACGTTCTGGTCGGCTTTGGTGAATCAGTCATCATCATATTTATCGTTGGACTTGCTCAGAAAAAGCTTGAAGGAAATGAGAAGGTCTTAGATATACTTACCTTTGTAGGACTTGCCGCAGTTATAGCATCTCTGGCCTACATCATGTTAAAGCCTTACCCGATGGATTATGTGGACGGTAAGCTTTTGGTTGATCCGCAGAAGATGATGAATGACACGTTCAAGGCTTGCGGAGCGTTTACGGGATTTCTGATAGGAAGCTATATAGACAGGCATTATCTGCACTATGAAATTCCCGTAGGTTCGCCCGAGCTGCCGATACTTACATGCACCGGCGCGGCAATCATGTTTGCATGGAAGGAGTTTTTTGCTCCGGCTACCATTGTTGCGGCATTCGGCGACCATTGGGGAAATATGATAGCCCGCGGGATAATGGTGTTGTTTGCTATGTGCATCTGGCCTGTTGTCATAAAAAAGATTGCAAAGGTCAACCGATAGATATAATACATTTTCAGGTGTGCTTACAGATCAGGTCTAATTCTTGGTCTGTAAGCACACTTTTTTTAGAGCCGGCTATCTCACAAGAGCAAGACGATAAAAACAGCTCAAAGACATTTATATTTTTCCATATTACGGTTCGTTAACAAGAGCAACGGTCTCACAGCTTTCGATCGTGGTCGTGTACTCATTTCGCCAGCCGTGAGTCGTATATCTGATCTTGAAGCCAAAATCAAGATATTTCAGCTTGATAATTATATGATCGTCATATACAGCTATCTTATCTGTGATCTCGCCATATACCTCCTCGGAATGAACAGCATTCCGGCGGACAGCATCTCTGATCTTCTCAAGCCATTCTGTTTTTTCTTTTACCCTCTCCTCGTTGCTGCTAAGCTCATCGAGCCGTTTTTGAAGTCGCAGCAATTCATCATCATACTTGGCTTTAAGCTTTATCATCTCGTTTTCGCTTATAACACTGCTGAAGTAAGAGTCCAGCATATCTATTTTTTTATCCTCCGTCTCCTTCAGCTTAGACTCTGCGTATGACCGCGTCCTCTTATAGTCAGTGCGATCATCGGGAAGCGAGGATATTTCAGCTATAATATCGTCAGTGATCGCGTCAATATCCCCGCTGATCTTATCTGTAACGAACCGCATACACTCAAGCAGGGATCTGTCATTGATAATTCTCATATCACAGCCTACCGCATTGCCTGATGCGTCTGTTTTCCTTCTGCCATGCTCCGTGTGCGAATAGCATCCCCACACAGCGTATGTACCCCAGTTCCTTTTGGTTTTCCTAAGACCAAAATGCGCGCCGCAGCTTGAACATACGATTTTACCCGAGCACCAATATCTGTTTGAATATTGGTGCTCATCAGGCGGGCGGCGCCCGGCAAGCTCTCTTTGCGTCCTGTTCCATGTGTCACGGTCTATGATAGGCTCGTGATGATCCTTTATATATATCATTTCCTCAGAACCGTCATTGGGTATCTTCTTATGAGTAAGATGATCCTTGGTTATATATTTCTTCTGAAGCAGGTCTCCAACATACTTCTCGTTTCTCAGGATTCGCAATATCATTGTGCTGCTCCAATGTTTTTTAACAGCGCGAGGCGGATCGATGCCCGCCTCATAAAGCTCGCGTGAAATGACGTGAGTCCCCTTCCCCTCATTTATGTACTTATGGAAGATCAGTCTCACTATCTCCGCCTCATCATCTTTGACCGTAAGTTTTCCGTCCTTTGTCTCGTAGCCGTAGAGCGAGTTGTTTCCAAAAACGACCCCGGACCGCATCGCCACCGTCTGACCCCACCTGACCCTCTCGGAGGTCTTACGCGACTCCTCCTGAGCTATGGAGCTCATAATAGTCAGCCTCAGCTCGCCATCACCGGCGCGCGTATCAATATTATCATTTATGAAACAGACACCTACGCCGTATTCCTTGAGCTGTCTGGTATATGCCAGCGCGTCTACTGTGTTACGCGCAAACCTTGACACTTCTTTCGTAAGAATGAGGTCGATCTCACCGGCGCGGCAGGCTTCTATCATACGGTTAAATCCGGCTCTTGTTTTCGTCTGAGTGCCGCTGGCTCCCTCATCAAAAAAAATCTCTGCAAGCTCCCAGTCAGGATTTGCGTTTATGTAGTCTTCAAAATACTTTCGCTGATTTTGCAGTGAATTGATCTGCTCCTCCTTCTCTGTTGAAACACGTGTGTAAGCCCCTACTCTGGTTTTATGCACCTGAGATTCACCTCCTCCCTACGATCTCTTTCGGTTATTTACGATTAAGCTTCGCCATCATTGCTCTGTAGCTCTCAGTGCTTATAAGCTTTTGTCTGTATAGGGATTTAATGATCCCTATCTTGATACTGATATTGATATTATCTGCCATATATAAACACCTCCATTTTAATGTATGAGCTGTTATGCGCTTTAATCACTATGCAACAGCTAAGTTATATGAATTTATCTATAAACTGAAATTTATCTTACAATTCCGGCAGCGCTCATCAAGCTTCCGTCCCGAACCCCACTAAACGAGCAATTTCTTATAAAGCAAAAAAAGCACCTCATCATGATGTGATGCCATTGCGTTATTGTTCTGTTTTTAGTATTTGCGGATAGTTTGTTCTGCTGTCTGCTATATGATAAACATATACCGTATCATCTGTTACCCTATATATCAATAGGTACTGTTTATATATCACCATCCGATATCCTTCTTCAGCTAACCTGCTGCCCTGTCCTCGGCTGTATAAGGTTCGTAAGGAAAAACGGCAGAGAGAACCTTATAAGCTACGACCGGATGCTTCCGGTCGTAAGATCATTAATTGATGATGACACGGTTTTTCTTATCCTTCCAGATATAATTCATTCAGCCGTTTAAAATCTGCGTCTGCAAGCCCTAACTCGCTTTTCAGATATCCCTGCACAGAGCCGTATTCATTGTCCATAATATCCAGAACAGGCGTGATCAGTCCTTCATTCACGCTTTCAATCATCATTGCATAATCCAGGATCTCTTTACCAACATTTGCGGCTTCAAGCTCACTATGTATCTTATTTAGCAGATCTCCGTATGCGTCGTTTGTAAGCAGATAGTCAGATACTACTGTCTCTCTGTCAACGCCGAGCGACGACAGCAGTAATATCGCGCCCATTCCGGTACGATCCTTTCCCTGTGTGCAGTGGAACAAAACAGATGCATCTTCCGGCTTGTTGAGAACGATATCAAAGAATATCCTATAGCCCTTTTTTCCGTCATCATCAAATACCATTGACCTATAGTTCCGCTCCATGTTCAGAGGTATATTCTGCTCATATATCGTTTTATACTTGTACACAACATCGTCACATTGGAGCAGATTTTTATATAGCTTAAAATCCTCCTCAGTCACCGGAAGATCAGTGAGCACAGATAAATGATGATACCTTGCGCCGTTTATCTCGGGCTCAGGCATTGTTTTCGTTTCATTATCTGCCCGGAGATCTATTATGTCACTGACCTTATATCTTTCACTGAGCTCGCGCCGCGCATCCTCGGACGCTGAAAAAAGCATACCGGTCCTCAGAATTGTATTGTTTTTTATCCTCTTACCATCTGCTCCGATATATCCGCCCAGCTGACGGGCGTTCTGTACCCCGTCCAATATTATTCTTTGTGTTTCGTATTTAAGCATGGTATAATATCTCCCTTCCGTTACTTATTAAATCATTTGTAAACGGTAAAATGTCAATAAAAATCAGAGGTTATTTGCTACTTCGACAATGTCGGGATGTGTTCAAAATGTTTTATACACATGGGAAAAACGAACGTCACGTAAAACATCTGGATAAAGCAGGTTGAGATCGTTCCACCCACACCCGGGATCCAGCTTTTGACCAAAGGTATAAGGATCAGGCTGACAGCATAATAGCTCAGAAGTCCGGTTGTAAGTCTCGTCATCCTCGTCATCATAGGGATGTCGGTCGAAAAGTTAACATATCGCTTTTCCAATATCCAACCTATCAGGAAGCCAACACACCAACCAACACCTTTGTAAGTATCGTTTGCCATTTTTGCACCATCTACGAGCAATTCACCCGCTTCATTATAATCCACAGGATAGGACTTAACTGCAGCAAACACTGCAACAGCTACAGCAATAGCAATACCAACGCACATCACCATTATGTCTTTTCCCGGATTCTTTTCTACCCATGCGATCAGCTTGGAGGTCAGCCACATAACGAGCAGTCCTACCCCTGCACCGATCAGAATATCCTGCGGTGTATGCACACCTAAAAAATTGCGGCTGAATGCAATGAGCACAACAATAGCACCCAGTGTGATACGAAGCCATTTGGAGAGCTCCTTACGAATCGCACCGCCGCCGTATAGTGATGCGGCATTCATGCTATGCCCGCTTGGGAAGGAATACCCGGTTGCTGCTGCCAACGCATCGCTGTCAGGCACGATGCGTGCATCTCTGATCCAGGGGCGATAGACACAAGCTGTCACCTTTAGCAACCCGTTGACCACTCTATTGTAGCTCCAGCCCATCAAAAGGTATTTACCATATTTCTTGCTGACACACCAGTAGATCAGTGCTGTTATTATCAGCACCGTATTCATTTCACCGATGAAACTCATCTTTGTCATAAAATCCACCAGACAAGCACCGACTCCGTTTCTAAATTCCTGCAAAATCAAAAGAATATCAATATCCATATTTTTCCTCCATAAATTCGGGTTTGTTTCATTATATTATGATTATATCACATATTTCGTCGAAAATAAAGAGTTTTATGAAATTTTAATCAAAAAAGCTTGTTGAGCCTTAAACTGTAGATGTTACAAGCTGTATACTTATTGTGCAGCTTTGCTAAATAAATAACAGAACACTTTTTCTTGACTCTGTAAAATTTATATGTTAAAATTTTTATGAAAGCATAGATAAAAAAGATATGACACAATTCTTTTCAAATGCGGAGGTAAATCATGAAAAAGAAACTATTCGCCGTAACCGGAATATTGGCGATCATTGCGATCATTCTGTTTGTCGGATTAAGCAAAAAGCACAGCGGCGAAATCACGTCGTTTGACCAGCTCAAAAAGCCGGGGGTGAAGATCGGTACTCAGGCCGGTTTGCCGGAATATGAGAATCTGAAGAGGGATTATCCCCTTGCGGAGGTCATAGCATACAACGATAATCCCCTGGCTTACAAGGACGTGGCAAATGGTCGGCTTGATGCTTATATTTATGCCCGGAGAGAGATGGAGTTTGCCTTAGCCAACGGAACGACAGGCGTGCGGCTTTTGAACGAAAACTACAGCAAAAAGACTGTTGCGGTCGGCATTTCTCCTAATTCACCCATTACAGGCCTTCAGGAAAAGCTCAACACTTTCATCGCGGAGCTTCGCGCCGACGGAACGCTGGACGATATGTATAAGCGCTGGGTAACACAGGGCGACGATACCATGCCTGAAATTGCCGTACCCGATAATCCGTCGTACCATCTTCGCATAGGCACGACGGGCACCGTGATGCCTTATTCATACTATGTCGGAACGGAGCTGCGCGGCTATGATATTGAGCTTGCGTACAGATTTGCCGCATGGTTGGGAGCGGATATCAAATTCCAGGTATATGATTTCGGCGGGACCATTGCCGCTGCCGCTGCAGGAGATATAGACTGCATCATGTCCAATCTCTATCATACAGAGGAAAACGATGATGCGATCCCGTTTTCCGATCCGCTGTTTGACGTGGAGATAACCGCAATGGTACGGGATACCGGAGCAACGGCTCCTGCCGCAGCAAAGCCGGAATACAGTGAGTATTCTGAACTGAGCGGAAAAATGGTGTCCATGCTCACGGGTGCGCCCCTTGAAAATCTTGTGCTAAGCAAAGTACCGGATGTGGGTGAGTTTTCGTACTATAATAATAACCCTGATATGGTCATGGCGCTTAAAGCCGGGAAGACGGATGCCATCATGTCAAACAACGCAGTGGGGGCGCTTATCGTAAACCGAAACCCTGAGCTTGCACTGTTTCCGCAGGGTTTGCAGAAAAGTGCTTTCGGCATTGCGTTTGCAAAGGGCGATCCGGAGCGGGATGTTTGGCAGAAAGCTTATGAATCGATTTCCGAGGAGACGAAGCAAGCACTTTGGAAAAAATGGACCGGTTCCGATGATAGTGTAAAGACGCTGCCTGAACAGGACTGGCCCGGTCTGAACGGCACTGTTCAGGCTGCCGTCTGCGACACGCTTGAACCCTTGAGCTATTCGGGCGATGGCGGACAGCTCTTGGGCTTTGATATCGAGATGATCCTTCTGATCGCAAAGGAGCTGGATGTACATGTTGAGTTTACCGGCATGGAATTATCCGCGATATTGTCATCAGTACAGTCGGGAAAGGCGCTGATCGGCGCCGGATCAATTATCGTAACGGAGGAGCGAAAGCAGGCGGTTGATTTCGTGGAACATTATCCCGCGGAGTTCGTGCTTGTCGTGCGCGCAGCGCAGCCGACCGCAGGTTCGACAGAAGTGCTTGGAGATATGGGGCGTGCTGACAAAGATGACGCGAATCCGAACAGCGGAAATTTCTTTACATCGATCTGTGACAGCTTTAAGAAAACATTTATTCTGGAAGACCGATGGAAACTGTTCATTGAGGGCATAGTAACAACAATGGTGATCACAGTGCTTTCCATTATTTGCGGTACGATACTGGGCTTTTTCGTGTTTATGCTCTGCCGGAGGGGAAACCCTGTCGCCAATACGATCACGCGCTTTTGTGTGTGGCTCGTTCAGGGAATGCCGGTTGTAGTGCTTCTCATGATCCTGTACTACATAATTTTCGGTAAGGTGTCTATCTCCGGGACGGTAGTATCAATATTCGGATTCACACTCATCTTCGGCACCGCGGTCTTCAATATGCTGAAATCCGGCGTTGGAGCTGTTGATAACGGACAGACTGAGGCAGCCTACTCCCTGGGTTACACAGACCGGCGTGCGTTTTACCGCGTTGTGCTGCCACAGGCGCTGCCGCATTTTATGCCGGCATACAAAGGTCAGATCATAGCTCTCATCAAGTCTACCGCCGTTGTCGGCTATGTAGCGGTGCAGGATCTCACCAAGATGGGCGATATTATCCGAAGCCGGACATACGAGGCATTCTTCCCTCTTATTGCCGTGGCTATCGTCTATTTCATCCTTGCGGCGATCCTGACCTTTTTCGTGAATAAGATCGAGATCCGCATCGACCCGAGACGCCGATCGCCTAAGGATATTCTGAAGGGAGTGAACGTTAAATGATCGAACTTATCCATCTTGAAAAGAAATATGAAAATGTCACACCTCTCGAGGACGTGAACGCAGTTATAAAAGACGGGGATGTTATCTCCGTCATCGGTCCCTCCGGTACGGGAAAATCCACGCTCATCCGCTGCATCAACATGCTGGAGCGCCCTACAAACGGGCAGATTATATTGGACGGAGTTAACATCACCGCGCCCGGTTATGATTTGACGCAGGCTCGGCGGAAGATAGGTATGGTTTTTCAATCGTTCAATCTGTTCGGACATCTGACCGTTATCGAAAATCTGATGCTCGCGCCCATGGACATCCTGAATAAATCAAAGCAGGAAGCCTATGATACAGGTATTGCTCTTTTGAGACGCGTCGGACTTGCGGGGCGGGAACTACAGTATCCCGAACAGCTCTCAGGCGGGCAAAAGCAGCGCGTGGCTATCGCCCGGACATTGGCATTGGATCCGGACGTGATCCTGCTCGATGAGCCGACGAGTGCCCTCGACCCCACCATGGTTGGTGAGGTTCAGGCGGTTATCAAGGACCTTGCACGGAGCGGCAAGACCATGATAATCGTGACTCATGAGATGAATTTTGCACGCGCCATCTGCAACCGTGTGTTCTATATGGATCAGGGCGGCATTTACGAGGACGGTACCCCCGAACAGATATTTGACGCGCCCCAAAAGGAGCTGACACGGCGGTTCATTCGTAATCTGAAGGTTTTAGAGTTTCTTATCGACAACGGAGATTTCGATTTTATCGGCGCCGGCACCGAGATTGACCGGTACTGCCTGCAAAACGACATTCCGTCGCGTACTAAATACCGGATCCGCCTTGCGTTTGAGGAACTGGTACAGCAAATGCTGTTCTCGGTGCTTGAGCATACACCCATCCGCGTCGTTGTGGAGTATTCGGCAGCACAGGAGCAGACGACTGTCTCCGTGTCCTATGGCGGCGAGCGCTTCGATCCGGCGGAGGGAGATAATGAGCTTTCCTATAAAGTTCTCAAGTCCTCCGTGGAGGAACTGCAATACGAATATGAACCACAGGCGGAATACACGAACACCGTCCGCGCGATCTTCAGAGAAAACACGACTCGCTGACAAAATGATGCATGGTAATAAAAATAATGCCTGACGGCATATCAACTCCCCCTGCCCCCTCAATCTTGAGGGGGAATGTGGGTGCGGGCTGCGCCCGCGCCCGCTCGGGGCTGACGCTTCACTACGGCGTTTGTTTGCTGTGCAAACACGCCTACGAAACGCAAGCGTTTCGCTCACCCAAACCCCGCCAAACGAGCAATTTCTTATAAAGTAAAAAAAACAATCGCCGGAGCTTCGGCTCTTGGAAGCTTCTTGTCCACAGTGGCTCATGCTTTATCAAAACAACGGTAAAATGTCAAGAGTATACGAATAAGAATCAGCTTGCGGAGCAATGAAATAAGACACACATCAACTTATACCTTTACCGCTAATGCCGTACCTACGGCAGAGGGTGCGATCGAGATCGCAATATCGGAAACGCCCGTCACTGTCCACGGCAGCAGGTGTCTTGTTCTCGGCTATGGCAGGGTCGGCAAGACGCTTTCACATTCGCTTCTCTCGCTCGGCGCAAAAGCTTATGTTGTGGCTCGCAAATACGCGGATCTGGCTCAGATAGAAAACTACGGCTGCCATCCGCTGACGATGAACGACGCAAAATCGAGGATAGCCGGATTTGATATTATTTTTAACACCATCCCCGCGCTTGTGCTCGACAGCGATACGCTCGCGCGCACTCGGAAAGATACGCTGATAATCGACCTTGCCAGCAAGCCCGGCGGGGTGGATTTTGAAGCGGCAAAGCAGCTTGGGCTGAACGTTATATGGGCGCTGTCGCTGCCGGGGCGCGTCGCGCCGGTAACAGCCGGACATATAATAAAGGACACGATAATAAATATGCTCGCAGAATCGGAGGTGCGGCTATGAAGGGGAAAAAGATAGGCTACGCTATGTGCGGCAGCTTTTGCACCTTCTCCCGCGCGTTGGATGCCATTGCCGCGCTTAGAGCCGCCGGCGCCGAGATAGTGCCGATAATGAGCGATGCCGCATACGGAACGGATACCCGCTTTGGCACATCCCTCTACTTCCGCAGCGCCATCCGGCAAATGACCGGCCGCGAGATCGTCCATACGATCACCGAGGCAGAGCCGCTCGGCCCCGCAGAGCCGCTTGACGCGCTCGTTATCGCGCCATGCACCGGCAATACTCTTGCAAAGCTCGCTAACGGAATTACGGATACCGCCGTAACGCTTGCGGCAAAGGCGCATCTTAGAAATCTGCGCCCGGTGATCATAGGTGTATCGACAAACGACGCTCTCGGCGCGGCGGCACAGAACATTGGCAAGCTTCTGTCGCGCAGACGCATATACTTTGTGCCGATGGCGCAGGACATCGAATTAGGAGAAAGCATACAATTTAACCTTTTATCCCCTTGGGTGCAAATTGGGTGCATGGCTCATATCGTTGGGTGCAAATTTATAAAAAGTTAATTTGTATAGCTGCATATAAAAAGGCAGCTGTTTGCGAACTGCCTCTATATCACAATCTATGCAACTATCTCTGCTACGTTTATAACACTTATCCATAATTATATCGCAAATATTATCAAAATATCTTCTTAACGATTTTAGCAGGTCTACCGACAGCAACAGTGTTTTGCGGAACATCCTTTGTAACAACACTCCCCGCACCGATAACAGAGTTGTCGCCTATCGTAACACCCTGCAGAACTATGCTTCTCGATCCTACCCAGATATTTTTGCCTATATGGACATTTGACGGGATAAGGCACTGTCGTTTTTCAGGAGCCAAGCCATGATTCAAGGTAGCGATCACAATATCAGGCCCGATAAGAGTGCCGTCATCTATCGTTATGCCTCCCTGGTCCTGAAAACGACAGCCGGAATACTAAGTTCATTTTTCCTCGCTGTGAAATGCCTTCTATCTTTTTTTTGAATATACCCATAATAGAATACTGTCCATCAAACGCAATGAAAACAAAGCATCTTCTAATGTTGGGTGCTCTTGGGTAGCTTCGTTTCTATGTGTGCCGTAATCCGACATCATCGAATAAATCATGTATATGGTCTTTGTTTTTGTAAGCTTTCCTGCACGGTTTTCATAAAAGAAATCTGCTAAATCATCTTTACGAATTTCTTTACTTAACGCTATAGATAAATCATGCATGGTTGATGTAGTATCGTCACCACTCGTATTATATATCCCTCTCAACCATTTTGCAAATCCTTCTGTTCCTTTATACTTAGAAAAAATACTTACTAAACATGTCCTGCATGATTCAATACAAGCTCCAGCATGTCCTTGAGTATAAGCATCAACAGCTGATTCATAGGAGTCATATACCTCTCTATGATTCTGCAATAGCCAGTCCTCTACCGAAAACAGGTCAACAACTCTTTGCGCATCACTTGCCATACAGGTTGTTACAACAACTCTATCAATATTAATGCTGATAGATAATCCAAGTAATTCATAGAGATTAGCTAATTCTTCAAAGTCAGCATTTCGACTTTCTAAAATATACATTATGTTGAAGGATTTTGTCAATTCCTTCAATAGAGCAATGATTTCACCATTTTTATTTTCATGATACAAATCAGTAAAAATGCTATCCAAACCAAGAAAAACATCATACTCTTCATTATCATTTTCAAATTTATAAGAATATCCAGTATTATAATAATAGGGAGTAAGATAATTCGAATACTTCTCAAAGTATTCTCCCAATCCAACACATTTAAGCCTTGATATGAATGCAGAATTGTTTTTTAGAATAAACCCTTGTCTGCTAATTATTTCTGCTATCTTAGATAAAATAATTTCTTTATTATCCATCATCCATAACTCCTTTTTCTTTTGTTATTTCACATCTGTCTGTTTTTTTATGCACTTTTCAAGCGAATTCTGTAGTACTGAATACCCGCAACATTATTATCATTTAATTGAAGTTTCTATTGGTTCTCAAAGCCCTATAAAAGATGAGCAATTCTCGCCTTGTTATTTTCATACTCAATACTTAACTGTTGTTTAGCTATTTTTCATTTCTTTAAACAGCTTATATATTGGCATTTTTTTCATTAATTCAATTTCGTCTTTCTCCAATTGACCCCACATATATTTTGCTTCTTTAGCATTATTGAGTAAGACATTCACTCCAAACTTTATCGTTTGAATATCTGTATTTTCTTTGATTTGAATTAATTTTTCAGTTTCTTCATCATTTAGCGGACGAAATCTATATATACACTGGCATTTATTAATTATATAAATATCCAAATCATTATTCTCTATAAGCCAATCTGCTATTCGTTCAGCCAATCTCAACAATTCTGAATCATCTGATATATCATAAGCGGCAAGCATTTCTAACATGAGAAGATTTATTTTTTCTTCCGTCTGCGGATAATAGCCACTTTTAATAATAGATTCGTATATATCATCATATGATAAATTATCTATTTCACAAAAATCGTTCCTTTTTAGAATAATATATATGCTAACTGGATACTTGTCTTCTTGCTCAAACTCAATATATCCTATTGTATTACTCAGCGATAGCGGTTTAATATAGCATTTTCCGTTGTTAGTTTTTTCTATTTGCAAAAGAAACGTATAGTCACTTATATGAAGCTTACCAATTTTACTATCCGGAATAAATCTGTTTAAAATAGCCATATTATCTGTTACCGACACTACTACCTCAGATAGAGTATATACTTCCTCTTTCGATAGTTTTCCGATATTAAACGGTTTATTGTAGTGTAAAATACTGAGAGCTCTTTTTGTTTTTTCGTAGTATTCTAATCTCTTATTGATCTCACCCATATCAATAGAATTAAAATGGCTGCACTTCCCCAACATAGCTCCTTCTATTGCAAGTGTGTTGTATTTATTAAGTGCTTGTATCATTTTTAATGCTATTATAGCTTCATCCAAATTTTCGGATATTTTAAATTTCAATGTCGGTAATACATCTGATTGTCGAGGTTTAAAAACCGTCAAAGAATTCTCTATACATATATGCTCGCCATCTGATGCATTTGTCAATTTTACATGGCAATTTTCAAATATCTCCTCACCTATAACTACTTTTCTTTTGATTTCTGTAAATACGCTTTGAATCTGAACCATCTGAATAGGTATTTCGATGCCGCCTTTCTGCACTGCATATACATAGGCTGTGTCGAGTTTATTAATATCTCCAAATATTTCATTTGAAGTTTTAACATTAATACTTTCAATGTTTAAATCGTCAAGCGATTCACCTCGACTTAAGGCTTCACTAATTTGCAATCCACGTTCCGCTGTACTTGTCTGCTTCTGACTATGATCGATATAGCCCTTTAAAATTGAAAAAATTTGCTTTTTATCTTCAGCTGGAAACTTAGATACTTGCACATTTATTTTACCGGACTCTTTGCTGTTATTTAAAATCTTAACCAAATCAAAAGGAAGAAGTCTGTTATAGAATATTGAATAATCCTTCATATTCTTTCCCATTACAACCACAAAGAATATTGTGCCACCATTTTTTCTATATTGTTTTAAATCCCCGATATCTATACCATAGGAAAACTTGTTTCTTTTAGTGTTGCCTCTACATGTACCTTTGACTTGAATAGGAATTCTTCCTAATAAATTCTGATTTTTTATTTCATTTTCTTCTTTGTATAAATATAAATGTCCATCCCAAATGGGCTCTTTATCTGTGTCATTTATGACCGGAACAACTCTTTTAGTATGTAATAAACATTCCTTTAATCTGCATATTGACATAAGCTCTATAAAAACATTACCACCATTGCCCATTTTTTTATCCTCTGTTAATCGCAAATTTGTTTTTTATAAATAATTTTCAATCTATATCCAGAATCGTTTTTCTAATTATATCACAAACAAGAATAAAAGGCAATATAGAATTTTCAGTTCTTTATTACCTTTTATAATACTATCTTTGATTTCACCATTTGCATTTATGATAATTATCGCAGCAATTTATGTTATATCTGCCTGATAAGCCGACCGAGCAATTACTCTATATTTATACCCCACAACCCGGTTATCATCGCCGCCGATATACTCCTTGATTTCAAACATTTCCGGATATGCTTCAATTAGCATGGTTAATTTCGGATACCCAAGAGTTTTGATATCAAAGCCGGGCTTTGCCCGCCGGATGTACATACCGGCGGTGCCTATGTAGATAAACCCGTTTTCATCCATATATTTCTCAGCTGCCATCTTCAGCAATTCAAGCGTTTCAGCTACCATATCACAGGGTTCTGCTGTTTTCGGGGCGTCTGCATCCGCACTATCCTGCTGCTGTAGGCTTGTACCTTTGCCGCCCAATTCCTCTATGCATATATACTCGTCACAGCTATTCTTGAACGCTTTAGGCGCGGTCTTTGCGCCGATACCTATCACACCCGCTCCCGACTCCCGTAGTTTTACCGCAAGCGGTGTATAGTCGCTGTCGCTGGCAGATATAACGAATATGTCATATAAGTTTGTTTGGAGCAAGCTCATCGCATCAATGACCAGAGCTATATCCGTAGCGTTCTTGCCCGAAACATAGTCAAACTGCTGTTCTGCCTTTATCGCTAAGCGTTTAAGATAACTGTTCCATGACTTCAAGGTATCCTTCTGCCAGTTACCATATGCTCGCTTTAATATCAGCCGGCCCCGTGAAGATGCTATGCGCACAATATCGTCAAGCTTTCCTATTTGAGTATTATCCGCATCGATCAATAACGCAATTTTCGCAGTTCCGTTCATGCTCTATTCATTGTCCTCCGCACCCATGTTATTCATTTCAGGAAAATCCTCATCATAAGCGGCAATAAGCCTTTGCAGCAGATCATTCCGTTCCATTTCGCGTACCTTATATAAATTTATATCCGCTTCATAACCGTCAAACTCCGAAATGTCATCCCACTGCTCCGAAAGCGCGGTGATCCCGTTATACTGCTCTCTGCCGAGATACAGCGTCACCCACTCTATAATTGCATTATTGAGAATGGGCGGTATCGGATTTTCAGCAATCTGCACTATCATATAACTCATAGCCGCCGCAATGCAGGCTCGCATTGTCTCATGGCAGTTAAGACTGAGCCGCCACAGCTCATTTATAAGCGGTATGGAGTGATTGTATGGGTACTCCGAATCCGGCACGATCATTATCACAAAATACCGCATCCGTTTATCATTGCTGTCCACCGATGTTCCGTCATACATTGTGTCGGGATTTCGCTCCGCTATGATATACGGCACATACGGTATGCCTGCAGGGAGCAGCCTGCGTGATGCCTCCGTAGCATACTCCGACATAGTCTCATCGATCCAATCAAGATTGATAGGAGCACAGTTCTGACCTTTATGCTTTGGTCTGCAGGGACCGTTTAACAGCTCCGCTGCATATCTTTTGTCTTTTAATAGTTCTGCGATTTTGTTCATTATACAATTCCTCTCTTTCTGTTATTATGCTGCTATATCGAAATATTCCGGGTTCTCCTCCGGGTTTACCAGCAGCTGATACCGGATCCCTTCATCTGTATCCTTGTGATCCAAAACCTTCATAAGTGTCAGCTTATGAAGCGATGCATAGATTCGTGACGGAGAATAATTCAATGTTGCGATGTACATCTCCGAAGAAAATTTCCGATCCCCGAACGTTTCATATATTTCGGTTATCGTTTTCTTTTGCGTCGGAGTCAGCTCGGATGTGACGGGGGTAAGCTCTCTGTTTATAGCATATTTGCCCTTACACTGCATTCTGACAAGTCCCAGCTGTTTCGCAAGCGCTATGTCGTAATTCCACATATTGACGGTGTAACCCCATCTTTCATAATCTTCTCTTACGATGATACCTTTGGAAAGACAGCGTTGGATGCTTTCGCCGGCACGCCTGTCTGCCTGTGACACTTCTGACCCGATAAGCCCATCCAAAAGGTCATAGACCTCTTTTGAATATTCATTTTTACAACCTGAGATCGGTCCGCCCGCCTTACCGGTATACTGCGCAGTCAGAATATCATTTCCCGAAAGCTCATATCCGTTAAAAAGCATCGGCTGTTCAATAGGATCAGCACGCAAGATATATGTATTAGTCCATCCTGATCGACATTCTATTATCTGCAGTCTTGTAAACTGCCGCAGCATGTTATTAGTGCTGCTTTTAGATATATTAAACAGCTCCATTGCATCTTTCCTCGTAAACGGATCCTTATGAAATGCTTTATACATTGCGGTCAGCATCGTTTTCTGATTGCCTGTGAGCACCGGGTCTGAGTTCGTTATTTCGCGGCATATTCTATATACTCCTCTGCGGATCTTTTTAACAAGCCCCATCTGTATAGCGATTTTCATATCATCTGTCATCCTATCAGATTCTCCGATCAATTCATAATCCTCAGCTGTAATTATGCCTTTTGGAATACAGCGCGACATGACTTCACCGATACGCCGATCCACGGTGTATTCATCATAATTCCGCATTTCTTTAACTGTTTCTATGATCTCGGGCGCATAATCCGGTATCCCTAACGGCGGCAGATCCGTGCTTAAGTGATAAACAGCATACTGTCCTATTTTATCGTTAGTTTTCACTACCACACCGTTTGATCTAAGATAGATTATTATCTTAATTATCTGGCGTGCCGTTATGCCGCATTTTGGTTCAAGCTCATTGGATGTGAAAGAATATACCCCATTGTCCATATTCTCAAGAAGTACCGCCGCGACTCGCTTGATCATTTTGCCCTTTCCGTCTGCATATTTACATAGCAGATCACGCACTCGCGCAAGGCTGATCGCGCTTTCATTCATGTCCGGCTCCTCACCCGGCTCTGCCGTAAAAAAACCGTTTTCTGTATCACCTCCTTCTTCCGCTGCTCTTAAGGGAGCCTCATCCGTAAATACCTCCGTCTGTGCCGGCGGATCCGCTGCCGGTGCCAGTGCCGACCGCGCCAGATCACGCTCAGCCTGCCTGCCACGCTCCTCATTCTGTTGTATGCGAAGCCTGCGCTCGTCAACGGCGCGGGATAACAGCTCAAGGAAATACTCCATAAAATATGTGAGGTCGCCCCCGTTTTCCTCTCTCAGGATATTTGCAGTCGCTTCATAGTAGGCATAGCTCCGTTTGGCTATTAGTGCCGACAGGCTTATATCCACGAAAAAGGCATATCCGGCTCGGAGAAGGATCATAACGGAAATGATCCGGCTCAGCCGCTCGTTCCCTTCCGGGAACGGGCGAAGGATAAGGATGTATGCCTGAGCGGCGGCCGCCTTGATCAGAGGATGCACATCCGGCATAGCAAGGAATGAGCACAGGTCACCGAGCCGCTCTTGTATTACGCGGGCGGGCGGGAATTTAAATGTTTCACCATCGTGTGATATGTAGTCAGCCTCGTCTTCTGCGCGGAACTCCTGACCGCCGTTATCCATGCCGTCTGTGAGGATATATGCAAGTTCACGCATAAATTCTATATCGATCGGTCTGTACAGATTCCCTCCGGCATAATTCCCCGCCTGTCTGTTATTTGTAATAAGCTGCTCCTCAATATCCCGCGGCGGCTGACCGCTTGTGATAAACTCCATCGCCGCCTGCATACTAATCTGAACACCCTCTACATAGCCTGTAAAGAACACCTCTTCAAGCGTTGACACCGAAGGGACACCCATATACGGATCAAAATCAGTATCATTTTCATACATCTCCTCAATGACCTTTTCACTGGCAGCGACCATCCTGTCGGTAGTCACATACCAGTACGGAATACCGTTCGTGCCGTAAAGAGGCAGCGTCGTGCTTCGTGACCGTCTTCGGTCAAGCAGCTCACGCCAAAGCGTATCCGGCTGTAAGCCGAGCGGTATACGCGTAACCATATCGCGCTTTGAGGAATACCGCCGATCTAAAATATTAAAAAGCCGTTCCTTATCCATTTGCATCCTCCTCTCCTTGTTCGCTCATTATATTTGCTCGGTATCTATCCGTTCCGCATCGTCAAGCTTGAACAGTATCGCCTGATGCGTGGGCAGATAATCACCGTAACACATACGCGGCGTATCATCTTTCCAACCGGTCAGCTTTTTTATCTTTTTGAGAAGGCTTCTGCCGCTTATCTCACACTGCACAGCGGTTTCTTCGGGCATCACCACCGCCTGCATATCGTCAATGGTGCAGGTTCGGAGCAAAAGCGCCTTTTCATCACTGTTGATCAGGATCTGAACCTGACGCGGTCTGTCAAGCGCTGCTATCACACCCTCATTAAGGAGAATAGAATCCTCTGTCAGGTTCAATGTCATAATTATAGGCGAGCTCATTGTGTTACCTCCGTTTCCTCATCCGCGCCTGCATTGCTCTTATCTATGCCTTCCGCTGTCTCGGTCTGGGACATAAATCCGTCCATAAGGCTTATCTGCGTTGATGCTGTGTGCTCATCCACATTCATTCCGAACGTCTCCATCCATTCCCGCGGCAGTATCGGCTTCGGGCGTTTTATCTTGCCCGTTTCCGGATCCCTGCTTTGAGGCAGAAATGCCTCTTTTGAGCTAAGGTCGAACAGATACAGATTCTCTCCCTGATAATTTATCTTCATGCCCTGCAGCTTGTATCTGTATATCGTCTCCCAGCCCATAAGCTCATAGAGCTTTGTCGTGAACGGGCGGCAGGTTATCTCACGGCTCTTGCGCTTGTCACCCTTCACAATACACCATCTTACAGCGTCACGCGCACCCTCGTCGCAAGGGCGTATAGCGAGTTTATGCTCTGTAGGGTTTATGAGGAACTGTATGTATGTCGCATCCTCAAGCTTGCTTATGCATGAATTGTTGAATGTGATACTGTTTCCTCTTATGGTCATTGCCGGATCAAACCGGTGCGATATGAACTCGCGCCTTACCACCTGATAACCTTCAAAGCTGAAGCTTGCCTCCTCCGAGAGCCGTTTCGCCTCCTGCCGCTCTTCACGGGTAAGGCTGCTTATGCCCATATTCGACTGTGATGTCCCGGGGAACGGCATACGCGGCGGCATATATCCCTGTCTCTGTCCTCCCCATAGCTGTGTGTTTTCTGCCATGTCTTACTAAACCTCCTTGTCATTATTGTTTTTTCGTTCAAGCTCCTTATCCTGGAGTCTGCGCTTATGTTTAGCCTGTGCCGGCCATATCTTTTCAACGAGCAGCCTGTCAAGCTCCGAGCATACATCCACAGCGCAGTCGACAAGGTCGCTCTGTCCCATAGGACTTTTAATCAGCTCCTCATATGCTTTTCGCATGATTGCTTCATCAAACGCTCCGTATACCATACGGCTCGACTCCTCATGGAGCAGGCACTCACAGCGGTATATATATCCGAGCCAGTATGCGTATGCCAGCTCGTCAATATTACGGTTCGGTTCCTTCGGCAGCTCCTCCAATGCCGCGGGGAGCTGCAGCCGCTCCGCCTCGTATGCCTGTGAGAGCAATAGGATTTTGTTTTCGCCCTCGCTCGCACGAGATATGATATCGTCTATCCAGTACAGTGCCTCAACGATAACCTCCGGGCTTTTGAGCAACATGGGTATACGGAGCAGGTTTGAAAGCTCATCGTTTTCCATACCGCTTGCCGCCGCAAAGCTTACGTCAAATACTCCCGCTAACTGACTGGTCATAAACCGTGGCGCAAAATCCTCCATTGATAAACCCATTGATGCCGCCTCCATAAACAGATTGCCCTGCTTATGACAGTAGGCAAGATCACGGTTGCTGAACCGCCGCGCCACCTTCATCACCCTGTCATTCTGAGGAGATGCCCTTGCAAGACGCATCAGCCGCTTTACATTTGCCGACAGCGGTCTGCTCTTTGCCGGATTTCTCGAATTTTGCATCGCTTACACCTCCCCGTTTTCTGCTGTGACCGGTTCGCCCGGATACGCTTCCGGTTTTTGAGGCAATTTAGGCGGATCGTACTTGATCGCAAGCAGAAGACTGCTTACCGTCGCTGAATCTACGGTATGCATAATATCAAGCGGCCGCGCCTCTGTCATCATGTCCCACTCGCTGTCTGTTTCGATACCGCGCAGCCCATGTATATGCTCAAATACCGGTGTGCCGAACAGCTTCTTGTTGGTCTCGACCGCTTCCTGAAACCGTTCCTCCATATCTCGGATCTCCTGCGGCTCCTCCTGATCCGGCGGGTAATAGTAGCTCTTGGCATCGTCATATTCCTCCGCTGCAGCGGTTTCTTTTTGCGCAATAATGGACTCGTCCTTTTTAGCTGATGCGCGCCCCACATAATTGTCCATATCATATACAAGGACAGTGTCACCGTTTGGGCCGGTTATAGTCTGGCACGGAATTCGGAATGAGTAATCCGTATCCCAACCCATACTGTCATACAGCACCTTACATAAAGCTCCCGCACCCTTGTGTTTCGCATCCCAAACTATCGCATTGGGATGATCAGGGCTACAGGGTCTTACAACTATCATGCGCTCCACCGGATTAAACAAAAATTCTACGAATTCCGTATGCGGGAGTCTTGACATACTGCTTTTACTGAATGCGAACCCTTTTGTCGTAATGCGTATTACCGGCTCATGCAGACGCGAGAACATTTCGCCGCTTACTACCTGAAACGCTTTGACTGCTGCATCTTTTATCCGGTTCTCTGCGTCATCGGCAGCTTTACCTTCAAGCTCGTCCTTTATCTCCTGCTCCGCCGCTGTAAGGTCCCTTGCGATCTGGGCGATGCCGTGGTCATCAACAAGACCGCCTATTCGCCGTCCCGCCTCCGGCAGATACTCGGCACCCAGGTCTGTTTCAAGCTCCTCATCAAGCAGACCCATACAAATCTGTCCCGCGCGGTAATAGTCCTCAAAATCAAAGCCTGCCCATGACCTGTTCATGGAAATGTATCCCGTGAGCGTGCCCCGGTCTATTATGCGCATGGGAAGGTATGTGCCTTCATGTCCGTATTTACGGCTGTTCAGTATCCGTTGAGCCGCGTTCCACATCGCTCTGCTGACTATAGCCTCGTGATGATCCGGCTGAAAATATTTATTCTTTTTACCGTTGTTTTTCTTGGACTTGTGGTCCTTGTAATTGGGTGTATAGGTTTTTCTCGCAAGAACATCACCGCAATGCTTTTCATTGCGCATGCTTGCGATAACACTGTTCGCTGTCCAGTGCGTGTTTAGTGTTCCGTCCTTGCGCCGCCCGCCTGTGGGGATCGCCATTTCCGTAAGCACATCGGCTATCTCCTCCGGCGTTCCGCCGTTAACAAGTGTGGAGTACATCCAACGCACAACCCGCGCTTCAGTCTCGTTTATGGCTAAGATTTTCTTCTTCCCGCCATAGCCGTCCGGGACTTCGACCTTATCGTAGCCGAACAGGCGCGGTGTAAGGAACCTGCCTCTGCTGAACCGCCATTCGAGCGATAGCAGTATAGCCTCACTTTTCATATGGCTCTCTTCCTGCGCCACCATTGCGAGCACAAACAGTATTATCCCGCTCGTCTGTGACATGGTATCAAGGTTCTCCTGCTCGAAGAACACACGGATCGGCGGGTCATGGTTCTGCAAGGCTTCTACCCAGCCGATACAGTCCATAAGGTTACGCGCAAATCGCGATACGGCTTTTGTGATTATCATATCGATCTTTCCGTCCATTGCGTCCTTCATAAGCTTTTGGAAACCCTGGCGGTGGGCTGTATTCGTGCCTGAAAAGCCGTCGTCAACATAGCAGCCGGCATACCTCCAGCCGGGGGTTTCCTTTATCTTTTTCATATACTGCTGTATCTGAAGATGAATAGATAGTTTTTGGTCAATATCGTCCGTTGACACCCTGCAGTATGCCGCCACGCGGAGTTCACGTTCCTCTTCCGGAGCAATTGATGCCGCTGCAATCTTATGCACATTCCGTCCGTCCTGAGCATCAAGCTGCCGCACCAGGGCGTTCTTCTCACGCTGACGCTCTGATTCGAACCCGGAGCCTACCGGTGTTTTCTTGGGTCTTGCCGCGCGTTCGGCGGCAGTCTTTTTGACATCATCCATTGTCTCACCTCCCGTGCGTATGAAATTTTCCGTTTATTCACATGATCAGCCTCCCTTCAATTATTTACTTACCATTTATGGCACGATCATATTACCATAGGTGTTTGCATCTGTCTACGTCTGTGCAGACGTATTCCGGCAAAAAATATTAAACAAAAAAATGACCGCTTTTTTATACAAAATTCTACTAATAGCGATCATTTATATGTTATCGTCAATACTATGCTCAAATATGACCTCATACGGATCAAGCTCAAGCAGGGCACAGATCCTGAGTCCTATCCGCATAGGACAGTTAGAGAGCTTATGGTGCCCGTACTCGTATCTCTGATACTGATGTATACTCATTCCAAGCTCTACCGCTACCTCTCCCTGAGTCATCCCCAGCTCCAGCCTCCGCTGGCGAAGTATCCTGCCTTCCCTGACTGTCATTATGTGTCACCTCTTTTTTCTTTTTTGCAGTCTTGCAATGTATATACTTATCATTATACATATAGCTCAAATCAGTAGATTTATCAAGTGATTTTTCGGAAATATACTACACAAATATGCTCCGTTTGTTTTGTTTATATTTACCCCCTTTAAATTTGCTTTTACGCAATTTCAGCCACAAAAAAAGAGCCGGACGAATCCGGCTCGGTTACATATATCCGCTACATCTCCATATCAACACGTATCTCCGTTCCGTTTATAAACCTCACCCGCACATCATCCTTGGCATATACGGTGATTCTGTCAACAAGCATTATGAACAGCTCATTGTCAAATTCGGTAATTTCAGTTTCCATGCCATCAAGCATTTGCAGGATATCGCTTATGCGGCTCTTGGTGATCCGCCGCCTTGCTATCTCATCGGCTGTAGCATCCACCTTGTGTTTGATGTCTCTATACTTTCTTTCAAGCATGGCATATTCCGCTTTAAATACAGTCTGGTCACATGCAAGCCGGGCATTCCGCTCAATATATGAGTTCATTTTCTCAGTAAGCTCGTCAAGCTTCTCTTCCATCTGTTCCAGTGCCTCCTGAAGCTCTGCGGTATTATATAACGCTTCGGAGGCTTTAAACTCAGCTCGCAGCTGCTCCCGCATAGGCAGCAGCTTGTTTACCGCCCCCACAAATGCATCCTTCAGCTCATCTTCGGTAAAGTGCGGAGTAGTGCATTTCCGTTTATTCTTGAACTGTCCGTTACACCGCCATATCTTCCGTCTGTACTTGTCATTAGAGTGCCATACCTTTGACCCGAAAACGCTGCCGCACTCGCCGCAGAACACTTTACCTGAAAGAACATATTTGCTGTTCCTATTGTTTATACCGTTTCTGCCGCTTTCCACCAATCTCTGTACCGCATCGAAGGTATCGGCAGGAATGATAGCCTCGTGATCATTCTCTATGTAGTATTGCTGCACCTCACCGTTATTCTTTTTCACTTTTTTCGTTAAGAAATCGACTGTATAGCTTTTCTGAAGCAGCGCATCACCCTTATATTTTTCATTGGTGAGTATGCTTTTTATATTATTATCGTGCCATTGCTTTTTCCCTGTCACTGTGGGGATGCCTTCCTCTGTGAACTTACGGGCTATTCCGCTAAAGCTGTAGCCGTGAAGATACATTTTATATATCCGCCGAACCAATGCCGCCTGTTCCTCGTTTATTACCAGTTTTCCGTCTGCGCCCTTGTCATAGCCGAGAAACCGGGAATAAGCAAGCGTGACATCGCCGTCTGCAAACCGCTTGCGTTGTCCCCATGTGGTGTTCTCTGATATATTCCGGGCTTCCTCCTGCGCCAGTCCCGACATAAAGGTAAGCAGCAGATCACCCTTACTGTCGAAGGTATATACATTTTCCTTCTCAAAATAGCACTCAACATTGTGATCTCTGAGCTTCTGTATCGTGGTCAGAGAATCAACGGTATTTCTCGCAAACCGGCTGACTGATTTCGTGACAATGAGGTCTATCTTCCCATCAAGAGCATCCCTTATCATTTCATTGAACCCGTCACGCTTCTTTGTGCTTGTACCTGTTATTCCTTCATCGGTATATACCTTGACAAACTCCCAGCCCTCATGCTCCTTTATGTATTTTGTGTAATAGTCTATCTGCGCTTCATAGCTTGTGATCTGCTCGAGCATATCAGTTGATACTCTCGCATAAGCCGCCACACGCCTCAGTCTCGGATCATCGATCGGTGATGAGGTGTATCTATCGATTGTCGGCGGAATTATCCGTACTTTTTTTGTCATTTGATATCCTCCTTGCAGTGTTGACAGACTAATATATGTTTACGGCAACTCGGCTGACACCGCTCGCGGTGGCTGACGAGTATTATTCGCTTATTTGACGGCATTGCTTTTCCTTGAATTCCACGGCACTGTTTTCTCTGTTCCGTCCTTAAAGTACAAGGTCAGCTCATTATTTGATAATATAACTATCCGCTTGATACGGTCGCTATAAAGCTCCTCATCAAACTCTGACAGCTCCAGTGCCTCGTTAATGACTCGTTTGAGTTCACCTTCCCTCACCCATCGTAAACCGCATACTCGCTTTCCCGAAGCGCACCCCCATCCGTATGTGTCTGTTGATCCGATGCGATGTCTTCTGAAGTTTTCACCGCAAACTCCGCATTGTATTTTTGAAGTAAAACAATTCAGGTGAGCTTTGTTTATCGGATGCTCTTTTAGATATTTGCTTCTTTTTAGCCGTTCCTCATCCGTCCAATGATCGCGATTTCCTGTGAGTTCCCATTCAGCCGAGGCAACGCCGCCGTCCTTGAAATGGTACTCGATCATGTTTTCTCCCGAAATCACTATTTTTGAAACGAGCTCTGCCATTTTGGCTTCATCGCACTCCGCGCCATACACCTCTATGAATTTCGCTTTGACCGTTTTGTCAGGTATCCTTCTCCCATTGCACTCCGCGGCGTGGCCGTGCGTTGTCCTTTTGCATACCCACAATCGATGCCTATTACCATTTGAACTATAGGATACATCCTTGATATAATTACTGCCGCAATAGCCACACTTGAGCTTTCCTGTCAGCGGTGAAGTGTTTATATATTTATTCCAGACAGCACCAAGCTCCGCCCGTCTCTTATATTCGGTCTGTGCCGCTTCAAATATGGCAGTGTCGATGATCGGTGCATGATGATCTTCTACCACATACATCGGCATCTCACCGTTGTTTCTTTTTTCTTTTTTCGTGATAGGGCTCATACTATATGTCTTTTGCATTATTAGCCTGCCGATATAGACCTCGTTTTTAAGAATATTGCTTATTCTGGCAAAGCTGAAATTAAGTTCAGGATATTCCTTTTCAAAAGAATTCATAATTTCCGTTACGCTCTGACCGTCAAGGAACTCCTTGAATATCCGCCGGACTATCACAGCCTCGTCTTCATTTATGACCATTCTATCGTCCTGCCAGTCATATCCGAACACCTTATACTGCTGTGCCGGTATGCCCTCGCGGAACTTCTTTTGAAGCGACCACTTAATGTTGTTGCTCATAGAGGTTATTTCCTCCTGCGCAAAAGAAGCAAGCACCGTCAAAAGAAACTCTCCATCCGCACTTAATGTGTTTATCCTCTCCTTCTCAAATACCACCGCCACACCTATCTCCTTCAGATGTCGAACGGTATTGAGAAGGTCTACAGTGTTTCTGGCAAACCTCGATATTGATTTCACTAAAACAAGATCAACGTTTCCCGCATCACATTCAGCTATGAGCTTATTAAAGCCGTCTCTGCTGCTCGTTTTGCTGCCGGTAATAAAGCTGTCAATATATACTCCGGCATATTCCCATTCCGGATTTGACTGTATCAGCTCACTGTAATAGCTTACCTGTGCCGCAAGTGAATGTGTGCTACGCTCACTTTCCTTTGAAACTCTGGCATATGCTGCTGTGCGCACAACGCCCGGATTGACCTTGCGCCGTTTCAGCTTTATTATTTTAGCCATCACTATTCTCCTTCGCTTTTATTTCTTATATATATTACTCAAATACGGCTTAATATCAAGCGATTTCGGGATAATATATAACACAAACATCTTCGGCAAACTGCTATGTAAATTGTATCATTTATGCGCTGTTACCTTATCATTATTGCTTATAGATCCCCTTGAAACGCGCATTTATATAACACTCATGGCAGCAGTATTTCCTGTTCTTATTACCGTATGAAACGAAGTCTTTTCCGCAAGACGCACAACGAAGCTCATAATTCGCCTTACGATTCACATTATCGGGATGTGCTTTCCACCAATCAGTTTTGCATTGTGTGCAGCAGAACTTACGCCTCTTGACCTTCTCGCGCTGCACGATAGTTTTGCCGCACTGAAGGCATATGTCCTTCTCTTCAAGACGCTCCTCATCTGATTTAAAATTTAAACGCCTGCAATAGCTTTTTACCGTGTTTCTTGATAATCCGGTAAGCACCGCGATCCTGCTGTACGCTATTCCGTTACGGCGCATACGCTCAACTTCAATTTTCTGCTTTTCGGTCATAAAATCATATCCTCTACTT
>JAFRDB010000046.1 GCA_017404065.1 Clostridia bacterium | reverse complement strand
GTGTAGGCTTTGCTTCACACCGATATCAATAAACACATTGGTGTAAAGCCAATAGGCTTTACTTCTTTGATCGTGTTTATTATATCATAATTACGATTTGCTGTCAATATTGTAAAATCTTATTTTTGAGGCAAAATCAAAGATTTTGTGACTGGGATTTGCCTCGGGTTCAAAAATCCAAGATCAAATCAAGCAGTAGCTTGCTGAGTTTGAAGCTGTGCGGAAGCGTATATTAGATCCGTTTCTGAACAGATGCTGTTTATATAAGATATCAATATTTTACTCATTTTGAGCAAAATAGAGCTTTACATTTTTATATCTGTATGATAAAATTTTATAAAATATTGACAAGGTGGTTTGTTAAATGAAAGATTTTCAAGATCCTGCTCCAAAATACAGAGGTCTGCCGTTTTGGTCATGGAACTGCAAGGTTACAAGAGAGCTTATTGATGAACAGCTTCCGATATTCAAGGAAATGGGGTTCGGCGGTGTCGTTATACATCCGCGCGAGGGACTTGACACCGAATATCTGGGCGATGAATTTATGAACTTGGTAAAATATACGGCAGACAGATGCAGCGAAATGGAGCTTATCTGCTGGCTGTATGACGATGACCGTTTCCCGTCCGGGGCGGCAGACGGACTTGTCACAAAAGACCCGCGCTTCAGGGCAAGACAATTGCGCCTTACAAAGTCCCGCCTTACGGATGGCTACTGCGCATCGCGCAGAGAATTTGAAAATGAGATAGAAAAAGGCAATATTCCCCGCGGATATTATCTCACGGCGTATGATGTTATTCTTAAAGACAGTCTTATGACACATTACCGCCGTTTAAACAGTGAAGAAGAGATAAGCAGAGGAACGAATGTATATTTCGCATACCTTGAGCTTCAGAAAGAAAGCATGTGGTTTCAAGGTCAGACCTATGTTGACACCATGAATCCGGCTGCGGTGGATGAGTTTATCAGAGTTACTCACGAGCGTTACAAAAGCGTTCTCGGTGACGGATTCGGAAAATGCGCCGAGGCGATATTTACCGACGAGCCGCGTATGGGAAAGCAGCCGCTTATGAAAACAGCCGAGGGCGGCGAGGACGGATATGTGCCTTACAACGAGTATTTTGCGGAACGTTTCAAAGAAAAGTACAGCTTCGACTCGCTCGATATCATTCCCGAATATATATGGGACAACGCAGACGGAACGGCTTATAACCGCCTTATTTACCGCGACATGGCAGCGGAAACATTTACAAGCGTGTTCATGGACAGGATATGCAAATGGTGCAAAGAAAACGGAATAATAATGACAGGGCATATCCTCGGTGAGGAAACACTTACCGCTCAGACATCAACTGTAGGTGATGCTATGCGCACATACCGCAATATGGATATTCCGGGAATTGATCTGCTGACAGATGCCAGAGAGTTCACATCTGCCGTTCAGGCGGCGAGCGTGGCGGCTCAGAATGGTATAGCAGACGTTATGAGTGAGGAATACGGTGTTACAAACTGGGACGCGTCTTTTGAAACGTTCAAGCTCCAAAGCAACTGGCAGGCTGCGCTGGGGATAACAAGGCGAGTGCCGCATCTTTCACACATGTCATTAAAGGGCGAGGCAAAGCGGGATTGGCCGGGTTCGATATTTTATCAGGCTCCTTGGTACAAGGAATTTGCCGCTGTGGAGAATTATTTTGCAAGGGTCAATACAGCTCTTACACGCGGCAGACGGCAGACACGCATCGCTGTGGTACACCCGGTTGAAAGTATGTGGATAAAGTTTTCTCCCGATGATACATCAAGGGAAGAAAGACTTCGGCTTGACAAGGGATTTACAGACTTGGCAGACTGGCTGCTGTATTCGTTACTTGACTACAATTATCTTAGTGAAGCGCTGCTGCCTGCACAGGATGTTGAAATAAGGGACACTAAAATTAAAGTCGGTCACGCGGAGTATGACGTTATCCTTGTGCCTCCTATGCTGACGATACGGAGCACAACACTGGATATATTGGAGCGTTTTGCGGAAAATGGCGGAAATATCATATTTGCAGGCGATGCACCGCGCCTTGCAGACGGAAAACATTCAGAAAGAGCGTTGGAGCTGTGCAAAAAATGTACTGCCGTACCTTATGAAAAACAGGCGATAACAGATGCTCTCGATGGTTTTCGTGATGTGCAGATCATGAAATCTGACGGAACCTTGTCCGATGCGCTGTTTTACCAGCTCAGAAATGACGGAGATTCTAAGTGGCTGTTTATAACTCATGTCAATAAATTGGGGATATTAAAGCAAAAATATACCGTAAAAGTAAACGGTGAATTTTACGCGGAAATGTATGACGCTATGACAGGCGAGATATATTCGATGCCGACTGTACATAAGGATGGACAGACGATCCTGACATGGACCTGCGGCGGTGATGACAGCTTGCTGCTTAGGTTCGGGGACACAAAAAGCAAGATGCCCGAATATATCTGTAGAAAAGAGCCGCAGATAATCAAAGAGTTATGTGATATCAATACGTTTAAGCTGCATGAGGATAATGTGCTGCTTCTTGATTGCGCTCGCTTTTCGATAGACGGCGGTGAGATTCAGGAAAAGGACGAGATACTTCGTGCCGAAAATAAAATACGAAAGAGGCTCGGATTTTTTGAACGCACAGGTATGGATCTTCAGCCCTATGCCACAGATGAAAAGCAAACGCATACTGTAACTCTTTATTATGAATTTTATTCGGAGATAAACGCAGATGTCCGTCTTGGTATCGAAGATCCGCAACTCAGAAGAATATCGTTAAACGGAAGCGAAGCGTGCAATAAGGAAACAGGATGGTTTGTTGACAAGTCAATAAGGGTCATTGAGCTGCCCGATATCAAAAAAGGCAAAAACGAGCTTATAATTGAAACGCAGTATGATCAAAAGATGTTTTTGGAAAATATCTATCTTATGGGCGATTTTGCGGTAACAGCGGACAGAGTCATTACAGCTCCGATCAAAAAGCTGTCCTTTGGTGATATAACGAAGCAGGGATTGCCGTATTACACAGGCAGCATAGACTATATATTTGAAACGGATATGGATACAGACGGAGAGTATTATCTGCGTGTGCCTGAATTCAGCGCGCCCGTGTTGGGGGTCAGTGTTGACGCAGAACACAAAGGGATAATAGCATATTCACCATACCGCATATTTCTCGGTCATCTTAAAAAAGGAAAGCATAAAGTGATCGTTACAATGTACGGAAACCGCTTTAACGCTTTTGGTATGTTGCACAATGCGAATGAAAATTATATATGGTACGGAAACTCCTCCTACCGCACCGTCGGCAAGGAATGGACGTATGATTATATGCTGCGGTGCAGCGGGATAATCGGGGATATTGTAATTGAAAAAGCTGATTGAATGGTTCGTGTGTTTGTTTGAGCAGGGGGCACGGGGGACGGCAGTCCCCCGCTGCGTTCGGATCCGTTTATCTCTGTAAATCTATCTAAACAGCCAGTACCGGCTGGAGTTGTTGACCGTCCAGAGCAGCTTTTACGGTATCGCCTATCCGTGTGAAGTCGCACACCAGTGACGCGGGTTTATTTGTCGTGTCATCCATTGAAAGCGTATAGTTGATACAATTTTACGTTGTAGCAAACCCACCAAAACCGTACAACAAAGCCATATCTGAAAATCAGACCGCTCCGGCGAACATTTTTTAATCTCTTTAAACTGCCTCATTTTTATGCGTTATGTGAAATTTGCATACCTTTTAACGAAAGGTAGATAAAAAGTTAAAAAGTTTAATCTTTTAACTTTTTGTCGGGCTGGGTGGGTGCAAAATGGAAAATATTGCAATTTGGGTGTATTATATTACAGAATTACTATGTAATTTGCGCTTAGCAGTACAAAAAATATAACGATGAGTTTAATAGTTTTGATCCAACGCCTTTTTGTCCAAATAATTCAACATAGCTATTCTTGTTCTACTATTTTTGTAGAGTATGCAATTCTATGCTAATTCCTGTCGAATTACATACAATATGGAATATAGGTATAGTATTTAATAATTCGATAATTCAAATATTCGAGTTTTTCAAGATTACTGTAAATGGTATGAACTTAAAAGCATACAAATGTGTAGTTAATTAATATTTTATTATATGGAAAATGCTTTGGAACAATATAGTTAGTTCTAAAATATGAATTAAGTGTAAATTTTAAAATATAATATTGACATCTGTGAGTAGTTTATATATAATATTGTTAGCACTCAACGAAAGTGAGTGCTAATAAACTAATAAAGCTTATAATATATAAAAACAAACTTTATAAAAATTAAGTATATACAAAGGAAGAAAACATATATGTCAAATGCTACGTCGGCGCGCCAGTTTGGAGATGATTATCAAGCCCTTGTTTTTTGGAAGTATGCTACTATGATGCTTTCTGGTGCTTTACAAATTGAAAAAATAATATACGAAAACGACAAAATCAAATCGTTTGATGATATTGTATTACATTATTCCAAACCACAGAGATTTCGCTCCACAAATATTATGAATGATTATATACAGGTGAAATTTCATATGTCAAAAACAGACATGTTTACTGTTGATAATCTTATAAATCCTAAATTTATAAATGCTGATACTTATTCTATTTTAGATAACATACTAAGGGCGTATAAAGACTTAGGTAAAGATGAGTTTGAGCGATGTAGATTCGTGATTTACTCTAATTGGGATATTGACCAAAAAGATGTGCTGTATAAACTTATTAGCAATGTCGATTCATCGTTTAATCTTAAAGCTTTAACTAATGGAAAAACATCAAAATCTAAAATGGGGGCGGTTAGAAGTAAGTTATGTAAGCACCTAAACATTGATGAAGAAACTTTATTAACGCTTTTAAAACAAGTTCGTTTATTAACAGGGAAGGAATCATATTGTGATATATTAAGTCAAATAAATATAGAACTAAGGAACAATAGATTAAAAATAATTGAAGGCAATAGTGATAGGTCTGAATACATATCTTTAATACGAGAATGGAATAAAAGAGAGATTCGTGAATTTGATGATAAACAATTGAGAGAATTGTTAGAATCCAACAATATGTTTATATCAGATACTAATGAAACGCGCATTGGAGTAAAGAGCTTTAAAAAAAATACAAAAGGAATGCAAAAACGAGCTTATAGAATGCTCGATTTAACAGACTATTTTGATGGCAGGTTTTTGGTGAACGGGACTTGGGAAAATATATATTGCAAATTGGATGAATTTGTTGATAACTTGCCGTCTGAAAAGCAATATATTGTTGAGCTTCAGACTCATTCATCAATAGCATTTGCACTAGGAAATATCATGAATTCGGTATCAGGAATTGATGCAACACCTATTCAAAAGACAATGAGCGGATCTAAAGAATGGAGCCACAAACAAAATGTAAATACAGGATATAATGGACTGATAGAAAAAATAGATTCATATCATAGAGGAGAAGACACAGTGATTGCCCTGAGCATCTCAAATGATATCTATGCGGATGTAAGGAGTTTTATTAAAAATAACATGCTATCGATAGATTTAGCTTTTTTTCTAAATATGCCAGAACCAGGTGTGGATGCAGTTTTGAATGATGATCATGCATGGGCGTTGGTGGCACAAATAGATAGCATAATAAGGAAAAGGATGTCAGAAATAAAGAAAGGCACAATACATATTTTTTCATCGTGTCCTAATGCAATCATGTTTAATTGGGGAAAGATGACACGTTTATATGGTAATATACAGATGTACGAATATGACAAGGTAGGACAAAACTACTATCCCACAATAAAGATTTTGTAGAAAGGAATAAGTTAAATGAAATTAGTAAATTATTTTAGAGATTTCTTAAAAGAAATACGGTTGACTGATAATCAAATTGATGAATTAAAAGCGGCTCATCAAGCATTAAGAGAAAGATTAATGCGCGATGAAGACTTGTCATCTGTTATAGAAACTACTTTTTTACAAGGAAGCTATAGAAGAGCAACAGCAGTTAGACCTAAAAATGGAAATAGATCTGATGTGGATATTGTAGTAGTAACCAAATTAGATAATGAAGATGTTACACCAGAAGAAGCTTTGGATATATTTGAACCATTTCTTGAAAAATACTATAAAGGTAAATACAAAAAACAAGGAAGGTCTTGGGGAATAGAAATGTCTCATGTAGATTTAGATATTGTACCAACATCAGCGCCTTCAATAGCCATAGAAGGAATATTAGATAATGAAGCAGTTGTATCAGATGATGATATTGAAGAGATGTCAGATCGTACCACAGATAACGAAGATCAAAACGATGCATGGATAGCAGCATACAATCTGTTTTTCTCATCAGACAATGCAGAAAACGATAATTGGAAAGATGAGCCTTTGTTAATACCTGACCGTGAAGCGCAAGAATGGGACAAGACTAATCCTCTTGCTCAAATTACATGGACACATGACAAAAACAAAAAGTGCAACGGACATTATGTAAATGTAGTTAAATGTTTGAAGTGGTGGAGAAAAGAGAAGTATTCTGGTGTTAAACATCCAAAAAGTTATCCGTTAGAGCATTTGATTGGTGATTGTTGCCCAGATGGAATAGAATCTGTAGCGGAAGGTGTAGTTTTGACTTTAGAGGAAATAGTTATTAACTACCAGGAAAAGCCGGTGCTTCCTGATAGAGGTGTAGAGGAGCATGATGTTTTTTCGAGACTATCAAAAGAAGATTACAATAACTTTTATGACAGTGTATGCGATGCTGCAAAAATAGCGAGAAAGGCATATGACTCTGATGATGCAGCAGAAAGTGCGAAATGTTGGCGAGAATTATTCGGAAATAAATTTCCAGCTCCGACACAAACAGCAAACACAGTATTTAAGCAACGAAATGAACCAAGCGTACAGATATCTGGGGGGAGATTTGCGTGAAAAAACCGCCGGCAATATTATATAAAAGTAGGCGCTGCATAGATGAGTTCTCACAGATTACAACTATTGATGATTTAACATGGGATGTTTCCTATGAAATATGGTACATACATATAAGAGTAAGACAAATTTGCGATGTTTTAAATATTCCTCAAGACACTGACTGGTATATTACGATATCAGATCAATATCCAGATGGCAATGTTAAAGTATATCCGTCCGCTGTAAACGGAATAACAGATACCTTTTATCATCAAAACAATAATGGTGAAATATGTAATAATGGATTATGGCGTTCTGGTTCTCTTTGTCTGGATGATCCGTTTGGCAGACTCTTGGGTAAAAATAAGGAGCCAACATGCGCGGAAGAAAAATTTCGCTGGAATATTTGTAGATTACTGCAATGGATACAACAAGCAAATGATGGTACATTAGTGGCTGAAAATGATTCCTTTGAATTACCTTATATTATACATAAATCAAATGCGAAATTCATATTTAACGAAGATGAAATATCGTATATGGAATGGGACAGCTCTGATGGGAAAAAAGGTACCGTAAGAGTTATAGATAAAGGAGAAAATAAGTTTTTTACAGATACATTTATTGCATCAAATAATGACATATGCAAGAAGGATTCATGGGGAGAGTATGTTTTTGATAATAATAGCACTTTTGAAGGGGTTTGGATACTTTTGGACGAAATCCCTGTGATAAATCGGTGGCAGGCCCCTAATACATATGGCGAATTACGTCAGGTGTTTAAGAATAAGGGGCTTGATTGGGAAAATGAGATGAGTCCGCTTTTAAATCGAATAAGGGATGGGAAACGGCATCCACTATTTATAGGATTTCCGGTTTCTGAAAAGTTTTTTGAAGAGCCTGTTTGTTATCATTGGTGGACATGCATATTACCTGTATTATCAAATAAAGGTCAACCGAAAAACGGATTTCGTCGTAATAACAAGGGATTTAAATTTCGTGACTTTAGAATTCTTTTAAGTAAAAATGTAAAAATTGAATGGGCTTGCACAGAAAATTGGAACAACAAGCAAATAATGAGAAGAGGTATGTTTGATAGGAAAACAATTCAAAAAAGATACATTATCATTGGCGCTGGCGCAATAGGAAGTGTTGTTGCCGAACAGCTGGTTCGTTCAGGTGTGTATAATATATCAATTATGGATTTTGATTTTCTAGAGGCCGGCAATCTGACACGTCATACTCTAACGATGGCCGACATTGGTAAACTAAAATCTGAGGCATTAGCGGAACATTTAAAAAATATAAATTGTCATGTTTATGCTAATGCTATTAACGAAAGACTGTCAGATAAAAATATAGGCATTTTAAATTCTTATGATGTTGTTATAGATTGTACAGCGGAAAATGAAGTATTAAACATACTATCAAATGTAGACTCGGAGAAAATAATTTGCTCAATATCAGTTGGATTTAAGGCAAATACGTTATATTTTTTTTACAGCAACAAAGTGTCTTTTTCTGTGGACTTTTTCTGTCAGAAAATAGAAAGTCTTGTAAAAGCTGATATGGATACTATGAAAACAGAAAACATACCATGGGATGGGATAGGTTGTTGGCATCCGGTTTTTCCTGCGTTTTTTTGCGATATATCTATAGCAAGTACCGTTGCAGTTGCGATGTTAAATGATTTAATAGATAAAGGATTTGAAGACAAAGTATGCATGGTATTTAAGAAAAAATACAATGCATTGGGAGTTTTCGAAGGTTATGAAAAAGTTTGTTGATGACATATTGCATGTAAAAGTATTGTTAGAAAATAAAGCTTATAAACAGTTACTTGAATTTTATAACCAATCGGGGGATTACGAAACAGGAGGCATTCTTGTTGGGTATTATGATGTGAATTATAATAGTGCTATTATCACTCAAGTAACTAATGCACCAAAAGATTCTATATGTCGTAGAAGAAGTTTTAGACGCGGGATTAGCGGATTAAGCAAATATCTACAGGCAATTTGGGACAACAAAAATGAATATTATTTAGGAGAATGGCATAGTCATCCTCACTCATCAGCGGTGCCAAGTAAAGTGGATATTAGTCAAATAAAGCATATTGCTAATAATCCTAAATTTCTGTGTAGTGAACCGCTGCTTTTAGTGATAGGAGAGCGTTATGGTAAGATAGAGCTACAACTAATAGTTGTTATAGATAATAAAACATACATGCTAAATAGCGTTGCAGATGAAAAACTTTAATATCTGCATAATATGGTAAAATGATGTGATATCAAGTTAAAATTGTAGGTTTGAGGCCCGCCGGGAGTACCATAAACGTACAACGAATTTGATACAACGCGAAACCGCAGCAGTGCGGTTTTGGCGTATTCGGGCAAATTTTTTGCAGCTAAAAACAGCCGATTTTTAAAGCAATGACCGCAGCCGGGGTCCCCCCTATAATAATTTCGATTAATGGTTGTCCCCCCTTGAAATAATTTCGAGTAATTGTTGGTACTCCCTGAAATCGCCTAAAATATGATTTTGGTTAATTGTATAAAAACGCTGTCGAAGTGTAGCTGTAGTGCATTCTTATTTCTCATTTTCAATATCATGCAATGTTTTTCCGTCGCGTGTTTTCCATACAACCCAGCCGCTAAGGCTTTGCCCTGCTACAAACTGAGCTGCGCTTGTCGGGCTGCTGAAGAGGACATCCTCCTGCAAAACCCTGTTACTATCTATAGAACATTCCTCACGTTTCTTTCTGTTTCCGGATGAAATATGATCTGAATCGCCGGGCGCGATCAAACTGCCTTTAAGCACAACAAATCCCTCTGAGGTCTGTTTAGCGGAGGCTTCAACTTGAAAATTATATTTTTTTACTTTATGAGAGAGGAATAACTCAATTTCATCATCTGAATCGTCGGTGTCTTGAACCTCTTTTTCTGAATGTTGTTTTGTCAGTGGGACAAAAACCTTATGACCGAGAGTGCCCATAATGATTTTAGCGAAGTCTATAAACTCCTCAAGCTCACTTTCTTTTTCTTCCGTAATATTTCCTGGTGTAGGATCATTACCATTCTTTACTTTATAGCGGTTTGCGGTAATAGCTAAGTTGCAAAACCTGTTTTCAAGATAGCTGATCTCAGTAGGACCGAAGGAATTATTTGAGGTTATAAAAACAACAGCCTCGGACCAATAATTCTTTTCGGGATTACGTTTATGTTCATATAGGCGACCTAAGATTCCCTCGCCGTTCTTTCTGGCACCTGCTTGACCTATGTATACCACTGGAGACTCATCCTCATCGGATGCTCCAAATAAAAAGTAAACACCGCTTTGCTTCAAGTCTTCACGATCTTTGCATTTATCAAGCTCAGTGCGTGGTATCTTATAGGCAATGCCTGTCCAGTTGGCGAGTGTGCATTTTATGCGTCCGCTTGCATCGCCGTCCATTAAAAATAAATTAATACTTTTTCCTCTTGCCATTGTTTTATCCTCCGTAGAGTTATTCCTCAAGGTTATCAAGTGCGTATTCAATACACTGATTGACGACCTTGTTAAAAGAAATACCGTGTTTTTCGCTAAGCTCCATCAGCTTTTCAAAGCAATCTGGTTTTATCCGAATAGTTCTGTTTATAGATGATATTTTTTCGCTTTCATTTTTTATAATTAATTTGCTCATAACAGTCGCTCCTAAAATTAAATTTGTAATTATATTTGTAATTATATCTTGACAAACTAGTTTTTGTAATGTACAATTTAGTAATAATTATATAATTACAAATATGAAATATAATTATTACTATAAATACAAATAAAAAACAAAAAAATATTCAATAAGCAAAATCCATTGTTGATTTTGGTGATATATATGATATGATTAAATTGAAAGAAATATACAAGGAGATGATATTTAATGAAAAAAACAGGCATATTTCTTGTGACTGCTGCAATGCTGCTTGATACAGTAGCACCGGCAATGGCGGCATTTGAATGGACAAATGAGCTTACGACTGAGTTTACGGTGTATGAGGATTTTTCAGGCAGCGGGACTATAAGAAACAAAACTGACTGGCAGAAGATAGGCCCTCGTGGTCCATCATATAATAATGGGATTTTATCGTTTGGAGCGGCTGCCGGAGATGAGACAAAAAACACTACGGCAACAAGAACATTTGATCAGATATCTTCGGAAAAAACCCGATTTGCGGTCGTGGATCTTGATTTTAAACTGACGACAAAAGCTGAGGGTATGATATTCAATGTATCAGGCAGTACACTTGGTAATTATATTACAGTAATCAATACAACCTTGACCAATGGAAAACTGGAGTTGTGGACGGATGCCGGAACATCGAATCAAGCCGGCAACCATTTTACATTAATAGATGATGTGGAAACAAACAGATGGTATTCAATCAGTCTGGTGTACGATCTTGAGAATATGAAGACCGATTATTATATAGATAATATAATAGCTCTAAATGACAAGAATTATTATAAAAACAGAGAAAGTGAAGCTTTAGGATATTTAACACTCGGAAATATAATGAATTCCGAAGCGACTTTTGATATAAGGAGCATAAAGATAGGCGCACTTACCGATAAGCTTGCGATGCACTATGACAGCTATTACACTGCGCCGACAGCAAATGACTGGAACAACCTCACTTCTTTGACCCTGCCGACAACAACAAAATACGGCAGTACAGTCGCTTGGACATCGAGCGATACCAATATAATCGCAAATGATGGTACGATAGATACATCAAATGCCTTGCCGTCCGGCTCTGAAGTAACGCTCACCGCAGTATACTCCAAGGACGGCAGCGCATATACACGCAGTTATACAGGAAATGTTTATGGAATGGATGAACCTGAGAGCTTTGCGGTTGAGAGCATTGTATTTTCGGATGAAATCGGCAACGAGATCGACAAGCCGCTGTGGGATACAACTTCCTATGTGGACGTGACATTTATAAAGCCTCGAGATCATGAAGAGAGTGTAGATGTGTTATGCGCAATTTATGATAAGAACGGAAGGTTTGTCGAACTGTTTAAAGAAAAATACAGCTTATCCAAAGAGACTATAAAGGAAAAAAGGAGACTGCCGATAGACGGAACAAAGTTCATAAGCGGCGGCGAGCTCAAGGTTTTTGTATGGCGGATAGAAACCGCTACACCTTTGTGTGATGTTAGATCTGTAGAGCTTGGAACAAAGTATAATGCATTTACAACGAATACATACTTTTCCAATAATGCAGTCCTTCAAAGAGACAAAAATGTGCTCGTTTGCGGTAATGGACCTGAGGACGGTGCGGTTACGGTAACTCTCGGGGGTGTTACAAAGAGTACTACGGTAGAAAATGATGTTTGGAAAGTATACTTTGATCCGCATGAGGCAGACGGACAGCAATATACGCTGAGCGTCACTGCGGATGGATACAAAAAGACATTTACAAATATTGTTTTCGGAGATGTTTATTTGTTATCTGGTCAGTCGAATATGGCATATGCTATGAGCAAATTTACCGATACATCCTTGTATTCGGAGGAAATAGCGCAGCAGGCGGCAGAGGACTTGAAGGATGCGGGTAACTACCCGAATTTAAGAACCTATAAAATGAAAACAGTGGGAGATCTGTTTTCTGATGTTCCAGTGGAAGAGCCACAGAGAAATTGGAATGTATCGGCGGAAATACATATGTCGGCATTTTCAGCAGTTGGATATTATTTTGGCACAGATTTAAGTGCCAATACGGATGTTCCCATAGGCTTGATTTTAACTGCGATCAGCGGTTCATATCTGCAGATGTGGCTGGATGATGAAACGATAGAAAAAGAAAACATTGATACAAAAGGAAAGGACAGCTATTATAATGCGGTTATTCATCCGTTTACTAAATTCCCCATAAAAGGCGTTTTATGGTATCAGGGTGAGTCAAACTACAATGATGCGGAAAATTACGCAAGGTATATGAAGGTGCTTATAAACAGCTGGAGAGAAAAATTCAACGATCCCGAACTGCCATTTTTGTATGTACAGTTACCAAGCTACGGCGTATGGGACTACAGAGGCATACGCGATGCGCAAATGGAGGTTTACCAAAGCGTTGATAATGTCGGAATGGTTGTACAGACGGATGAGGGCGAGGAGAATGAAATTCATCCGTGGAATAAGCCGACTGTAGGAAAAAGACTTTCACTTTTGGCAAGGGGAATGTTCTACGGCTATGACAAGGAATACAGAAGCCCCGTTGTGAAGAGGGTTGAATATAACGATGACAGTGCAAGAGTTATATTTGATTACGCGGCGGAGGGATTAAAAACACCCGATAGTATGACAGTTAATGGCTTTGAAGCTTGCGGTGAGGACGGCATATATGTTGAAGCCGAAGCAGTTATATCCGGCAAGGATGCAGTGACGGTAACAGCGGAGGGAATAGATGAAATAAAGGGCATTCGCTATTCATATCAGATGATGATGACGGGGAACCTTTACAACAGCGAAAATCTTCCTGCTGCGCCTTACAGAAGTAAATAATATAAACCACACAGCGGCGGGTTATTTTTAATCAGCCGCTGTGTTATTATGTACAATAATAAGCAAAAATAAGTGTAAATAAGCAATAGTCATTGTTGATTATGACGATGTATATATGGTAAACTAAACATATGTTAGGGTGAGATTAAGGAGAGAGAAAATGCTGACAAGAGATAAACCATTTTATCGAAGAATTTTCGTTATTATGGTGGTCGTGGAATTCATTTTGCTGTTCGGCGTTCTGCTTATTCAGGGGTTACTTATAAAAAAAGAATCAACAAATATTGTTTACAAGAGCAATATAGAAAAGCTTGACATTATAAGAACTTATTCGGAGACGCTTTTGGGTGATATTGAAAACATCGCGCTTAACACCGCTTTTGATGATAATACATCTGTTGTTGACGATGTTAAGGATCCGGCGTTGATCAATTCTGATAAGATTTTTGAATTGTATTCGCTTATTGATTTTTTAAAAAAAAGGGTAGTGGCGGACAGCAGAATAGATTCAATATATCTGTATCACCATAATTCCGATATGATAATCACATCGGAAGGTGACATATGCCGGGATGCTGATTTCAGGGATAATGCTTGGAAAAGTTATTACCAGGAGGACAGAAGGTTTCGATGGACCGGTAAGCGTATGATAAGACGAGGTATAACCGAAAGTGCGGTAATTACACTTATATATCCATACACGAACATGACATCGTTTGCGGATTATGCCATCATAGTTAATGTTTCGCTCGGAGCATTGAGCGATGCTGTTCTTAGCAATCAAAACGAGGAAAGCAGCGGATTTTGCATTATTAACAGCGAGGGAGAAATAATACTGAAGTCTGCTGCAGAGCAATTTAACGAGGATACAGCCTTATCGGTTGAAGAAGATAAAAGCATCACAGAGAACGGAGTGATGTATACCTGTATTGTGTCGGACTACAATGGCTGGAAATACGCAAATGCTTCATCTCTGTACAATATTGGAGATAATTATAGTAGCATAACAACATCAATTGTTTTGGCTTTACTTATAATGTTCGCATTGGGAATTCTGATAGATTGGTTCATGTCAAGGCATCTTGCAAGACCTGTTGAGCATCTGATGAAGAAGATCAATGTTGATAAGGCTTCAGGCGGATTTGAGATTATTAACGAGGCTATAGATGCAATGCTGCAAAGAGAAAACTATATGCAGCAGCTTTTAAGTAACGGAGATGTAAGAGGAGCCTATTTAAAAGAATGTCTGAACGGGAATATATACATGCCGAACCCGACAATAATAAATACAGATGAGGAATACGAGGGCTATATTATAGCTACAGCATCAGTTTCAGGTTTTGCAGGCTTTTCGGCAAAGTTCAGTGAGGAAGAGTTTAACAACATCATTACCGTGATAAAGCTTATGGGTGATCGGGTGTTTGGCAGAGCGGGCGAAGTTATAGGTACATATACGGAATCGAATGTGTGGACATGGCTTATCGGACTGCAAAACGACTATGCTGATATTACAGAGGCAGCGCATGAGCTTAGAGAAGGAATAGAGGAGCTTTCCGGCAAAAATGCTGTAATTGTTCTGAACGGAGAAGAATTTAATCTGCTTGCGGACATGAGAGATGTTTACAATATGTGTATTCGTAATAAAGCGGAGCAGGTAATGTACAGCCATAGCTGCGTTATGGCATGTGAAACGGAAATAGGTACAGATCCTGATTTCGAATACCCGTTAAATATGGAAAAACGTATCATAGGCAGTATAGATATCAACGATAAGGACAGGTATATAAAAACAGTATCAGAGTTCTTTACATATATACGGGAAAAGAAGCTGTCAAGCGACATGATATATATGTCAGTAAACAGGCTGCTTGGAGCAATGCAGACTCACATGATGTCAAGCTTGGGAGGCATCCCGGAGGACTTTGAGATAAATCTGTATACCGCGCTTATGACTTTTGAAACATTGGATGAAATAGAACTGTTCGTATATAACACGGGAGTGAGAATGATAACATACCAAAGGAGCAACAATAACAATGACGAGAAGCATATAAAAGATATATTGGCATTTATCCACGCAAACTATAACAGGGATATCGGTATAAACGAGATCGCTCAAAGTGTGGGTCTGAGCTATTCGCATGTAAGGAAAATTTTCTCGGAGCAAATGAACATGTCTATTTTGTCATATTTAAATAAGCTACGTGTTGATAAAGCAAAGGAGATGCTTTCATCAGCGGGTACGACAATTAAGTCAATAGCCCTTCAAATAGGCTACAACAACGAGCAGAGCTTCAGCCGCTATTTTAAAAAATCAACCGGCATAACACCGGGCGAATGGCGGAGAAGATTTAGCGAAAACAAGGAGGCATAGAATGAATACACAAACAAAAGTCAGACATCGTAAAAAAATAAGCATAAGAAAAGCACTGTCACGTGATTGGCAGTTATATGTAATGCTGATTCTGCCGATAGCATTTTACATTATATTTATGTACGGACCCATGTACGGAGTAATAATAGCTTTCAAGGATTACAATATCTTTGCCGGAATAGCAAAGAGCGAATGGGTAGGATTTGACGTTTTCCGTGAGATATTCAAAATGCCGGAGTTCTACAGAGCTCTGCGTAATACACTGACCTTGAACCTGCTCGGACTTATACTGGGTTTTCCGGCGCCCATACTTCTTGCGGTCATGCTCAATGAAGTAAGGAACTCAGCATTTAAAAGAGTGTCACAGTCGATACTGTATCTGCCGCATTTCCTTTCCTGGGTAATAATAGGCGGTCTTGCAACGCAGATATTCGCTCCGCAGGGCATAATAAATTATATTATAAAATCGTTTGGCGGCGGTGAGGTGCAGTTCCTATCAAACAAACCGCTGTGGATAGCAGTGTATCAGATCGTGGGCATATGGCATGGCATGGGCTGGAACGCTATTATATATCTTGCAGCGATAACGGGCATAAGCGGCGATATTTACGAAGCTGCCGAGCTTGACGGCTGCAGCAGAGTAAAGATGATATATAAAATAACGATCCCGTCAATCATGCCGACTATAGTTATAATGCTTGTAATAAATCTTGGCAAGATCATAAGCATAGCATTCGATCCGCCTTATGTTCTTGGCAATTCCCTTGTTGAGGACGTGTCGGATGTTATAAGCACATTCGTATACCGTGTCGGTCTGAAATCGGCGGATTACAGTACAGCTACCGCGGTGGGTCTGTTCCAGTCGATAGTAAGCACAGTGCTTATAATAGTATCAAACATTGTGGCAAAGGCGCTTGGAGAGGAGGGGCTTTGGTAATATGAACAAGAATAAGATCAAACGCAGTCTTGGTGAAAGGACGTTTACCGTTGTAAATACGACATTGATAATACTTGTCTGCTTCACCTGTCTGTTTCCGTTCATATATGAGCTTGCTATAAGCTTTTCAAGCGGAGCGGCGGTTATGTCGGGAAAAGTATCGCTTTATCCCATAGGATTTCAGACAGAAGCGTATAAGAAGGTATTCCAGAATATTTCTATGTGGCGCAGCCTTGTATTCACTATTGTGCTAACAGTCGTGTATACACTGCTTTCGCTGACGCTTACGATCCTGTGTGCATATCCTCTTTCAAGGAAGCGGCTGTATGGAGGCAAGTGGATAATGATGCTGATAACCGTAACTATGTACTTCCATGCCGGCACAATCCCTACATATCTTCTCGTATATAATTTAGGTCTGATAGACAAAGTATGGGCACTTATCCTTCCGTGTGTTTTGAACACCTTTAACATGATAATGATGCGTACCTTCTTTAAAAGCGTCCCGGCGGAGCTTGAGGAGGCTGCAATGATCGACGGATGCAATGATTTCCAGGTTCTTTGGAATGTTATGCTGCCGGTATCGAAACCCATCCTTGCAACGATAGCCTTGTTCTATGCGGTGCAGCGTTGGAACTCATTTGCAGACGCGCTTTATTATATAAACGAGCCTAAGCTCTACCCGCTTCAGCTTAAGCTGCAGCAGATAATACAGCAGGGACAGGCAGATAATATGATGAGCGACATTAACTCGCAGCTTGACGTGGTAGTACCGAAGACTGTGCAGGCGGCATCCATAATTTTTGCTACCGTACCGATACTTTTGGTATATCCCAAGCTGCAGAAATACTTCGTGAAAGGAGCGATGATAGGTGCAGTCAAGGGTTAATACACTGTTTAAGAATATAGAACGGAAGGGGGTGAAATGGATATGAAAAAACAAGTTTTAAGTGCCGTGTTAGCGGCGGCATTCGTGCTTCCTATCGCAGGCTGCGGTACGGGAGGAAAAAGCACAGGTGAGACAACAACCCTCAGAGTAGCGGTTTTTGACCGGGGCAATGCGCCGGACGGGATGTCTGCAACAGAGAATATTTGGACGAATTGGATAAACGAGCAGTTTGGCAAGCCCAACAACATAAAGGTTGAATTCCAGGGTATCCCACGTAATCAGGAGGTAGAGAAGATAAATATGATGATGGCATCAAGGAATGCCCCGGATATTCTTCTTACCTATGATAAGTCAGTGTTCTTCAACTACGCAAAGAACGGTGGACTTGCCGACTTGACGGAGCTTGTCGGCGGCACTGAAAATCTTAAGGACTTCATGGGTGACAGGTGGAAATATACGACCTATAATGACAAGATATATGGAGTGCCTACAAAAGTCATAAGTGAAGGTCAGTACTGCTCATACATACGTAAGGACTGGCTTGATAAGCTCGGACTTGAAGTGCCGAAGACCACCGAAGAGCTTTATACGGCGCTGAAAGCCTTCAAGGAAAAGGATCCCGGTAATGTCGGAGACGGTCTTGTGCCGTTCCTATTATCGGCAACATCATTTTCGGAGGAATACTGGCAGCAGAATACGCTTAGCTTGGTTATGTCGTTTGTTGAGCCAATGAGCGAGGAGGAGTGGTATACCATTCCGCAGATACAGTACCCCGGCTTTAAGGAGGGAGTAAGGTATCTTAATAAGCTTTATCGTGAAGGAATACTTGAGCAGGACTTTGCTCTACAGACTAATTGGAATCAATTCGATGAAAATATAGCGGCGGGCAGAGCCGGTTTTTACACTCATAACCGCAACTATCAGTTAACTTCCAACGGTGCTTATGCAATGCTTCTGCAGAATGATCCTAATGCAGAGCTTGTAGCGGTTGATCCTTATGTCAATAAATACGGCAAACGTCCAAAATGGCGTGGAGCGACGGGCGGCGGATATATAATGATACCGAGCTTTTCCGAAAACATTGAGGCGGCGGTCAAATATCTTGACTGGATGGCAAATAACGATGTTGGCTTTACTCTGTTAAACGGAAACGAGGACGAGCATTATAAGCTTGAAAATGGCTATCCGGTAGTCATAGATACGGAATATAATAATAAGACCAAGTTCAATAATGCGGACCTGGCTCTTATATATAACGGCTTCGACTATGGCAGCTTTGAAAATAATGTTGAGGCAATGCGAATTGCAATGCCGGGACTCGGCGAGCTGCGTGCCGACAGTATGATAAAGGCAAACTCGGATCTGTACAACAATCCTATGGATGACTTTGATCAGCCGATAGAGAGCTATATAAAGGACAAGGCAAAGCTTGACAAGAAGTTCCAGGAGCTTATGATAAAATCCATCACAGCGTCCGAATCTGATTTTGACAGTATTTATGACGGTCTCGCCAAGGAATATATGACCATCGGCGGTGATGAGGTAACAGAGGAACGCAAGGCTGTATATAAGAAATGCAGCGAGGCGGACATCCTTCCGAAGGATAATCCCCTAATCAATTATTGATCATGTTTATTAAAAAATATAATAAAAATGAAAGGAGTATGAACATGAAAAAATTAATTTCAACATTATGCGCCGCGGCAATGACGCTCGGCGCGGCAGCACCGGCAATGGCGGCAGCTGCATGGACAAGCGATCTTACAAGCGAGTTTGCGGTGTATGACGATTTCAGTAATTATACCGGAGGTATTGCAGGTCATACGATCAACGGAGCGGCATGGTCAAAATCCGGCGATGGAGTACCGGTTAGCGGCGGCAAAGCAACAGTATCATCCACTACGAAAACGACAAATGCTGCGATTGATTTAACGTCCGCAATCTCATCAAATTATGTGGCGGTAGATTTTGATTTCAATATTACTACTGCCAACGAAAGCAGCACAGCTCTGTTTTACATCAAGGACAGCAGCAATAAAGACATAACGAGAATACAGGCGCAATACAAGAATGGTGCAATGTATCTTTACACATATAAGGGAGGCAGTGGGGATGATAAAACCACAAAAATAACCCTTATATCATCGATAGATACTTCTGCAACATATAATTTAAGCGTTATATACGATACGGTAAACCAAACTGTGGACTATTATGTAGATAACGAGCTGAAATATGAAGACGGCGGCTATTATCCTAACGCAATCACAGATATTGACAAAATATTTATCCAAGCGAACTATGACAATAGCACAACGACAACGATCAATCTCAGTGATGTAAAGCTCGGTGCGCTTACGGACAAGCTCGCTATGCGTTATGACAGCTATCTTACCGCTCCGACAGCAGATGATTGGGACAATCTCACATCGCTGACTTTGCCGACAACAACAAAATACGGCAGCACAGTAACATGGACATCAAGCGATACTGATATAATCGCAAACAATGGTACGATAAATACATCAAACGCGCTTGCTAACGGTTCAGAAGTAACTCTTACG
>JAFRDB010000045.1 GCA_017404065.1 Clostridia bacterium | reverse complement strand
TGATCTGACGAGGGTTGGTTCTTAACATGGTAACGGCTCCTTTACGGTTTGTTTTTTTGTTCAATTATATTATACCATAAATCGAGCCGTTTTTCCATGTTTTTTTATATTTCTTTGACTTTTTCCGTGGTCTCGGACGGTTCTCCCGTGTTACAAAACACAACATCTCTATCCCGTTGTGTTTTACAAGCTTAAGCAAGTAAGTGGGGAGTGTGAAAAATTGCCTTGTGCTCTGATATTGGAAACAAGGGATCCGAGTATGTCAGAAGAAAAGTTCATGAAGAACGTGGATGAGAGGGTAAAGCGACTCAGAGGGTGAGAAATGTAACGAGGCTGTAAGTCAAAATGCAACAGCCCCTCGACAATTTCTTACAGCGTAAGTGGATTTACATACAGGCTGCGGACGTGCTTGTCCTCGCCGGCGCATGTAATGATGTGCCCGTAATATATCTCGCGGCATTTCTCATACGCCATAGGTTTGCACGAATATATAAGCACGCTGCCGCGCGGCGCAAATCGCCGTATCAGCTCAGCAGCAAGCCCGTCAAGATCGTCCATGTTCGTCTCAAGCACGATCATATCATCTCCGCTTTTCACACAGACCGCATAACGCTCATCGTCGGCTTTGCCGCACATCAGCACCTCGCCGCACGCGCATATATCCTCGAATAAAAACCGCTCGGTACTTTCGTCAAACCAAACGCCGCCGATCTCATCAAGGTATCTCCGTCTAAGACGCAGATAGTCATCAAATCCGCAGAGTCTGAATTCGGATCCGGTCTGAACCGGTTCGGGCTCATATTCATACATCGCGGGCAACCTCAAGGCGCCTGCCGAATCATATAATCCTACAAGCTCATCCAGGCTTATGCAGCTCATACAGCTGTATCCCTCGTCGGGGAGCAAATCCCGCAGATGCTTCAGCATCCTTTTCAAATTATTCTTTCCGCGAAACCTCGCGCGCGTACCTACAGCAAAGAGATATGCAAGCTTTTTTTCTGTGCCGTCTGCGTCTCTGTAGTATCCGTCCATGATATGGACCACTGTCTCTATCGCCGTTTTGTTGCGCAGCACATAGCAGCGCTCCGGCGCGTACATACGATCAAAATAAAGTTCACACCAGCCGTCCGCATCCTCCGGAAACAGCTCGCGCCACAGCTCCATCAGCTCCTTTCTGTCACCTTGAAGCGGATGCGTTGGGCGGGTCATCTGTCATTTCCTCCCCTTTTGCTTGCCATCCGCTCAAACACAAAATAGAGCAGAAGCAGTATCGAGAATACTATACATATCACAGCTATTCCCAATCTTTCGCCGAGCATCAGCGCAGCGCCGAATATTACGGAACCGGCGGCCGTGACTATACTTTCTATAGTACTGTTTACCGCAAGCGCGCGGCTTTCGCCTACCGCCTTGACCTCAGGAAGCGATATGAAATACACTGACTGCGCCGCAAGACCAAAGCAGTCAGCGACTGCAAACAGCGCGATAACAACATAGCAGCTAACTACGCCCGGTTCTATTATCGGATATACCAACGCCGCCGCGTATATGAACGATGCAAGCAGCATTGCTTTTCGTGTTCCCAGCTTTGCCACCACCGGTTCGCCCAATGCCGGACCCATATATATCAGTATAACGCCGCTCAGCAGGAATGCCGTAGACAGCTCCGCCGCAGAGAGCGCGTTTCTGTCCGCCACTACCGGGAAATAGTAGCTCAGAAACGATGCGCAGACCAAATAAGGGATGATAAGCAGCGCAAAGTATCTGACCACGCGCGGAGTGAGCAGCGACCGCATCGAACCGCTTTCTTTCTTTTCTGTCTTGACCGTTCCGCCTCGTCCAAGCAGCCACAGCGCAAACAGGATTATTACCACCGCTGAAATGGCAGCCATAAAATATGCCGCTTTTATGCCGTACATATCCCGTATCATAGAGCCTATTACCGTGCCGCAGTTCATACCGGCAAGGTAAGCCGCATTATAGTGCATAAAGCCCTTGTTCTGTTTTTCCTCACTCGAAAGCGTAGCTATCCATGTGTTTACAGATATAATGAGCATTCCGCCGCCTATGCCGCAGATGCTGTTCGCGCATATAAGTACCCAAAGATTCGGCGCAAACGCAGAGAGCAGATTTCCGACCACGTATGCAACGGCGCCCGCTGCGCACATGCTCCTGATGCCTGTTCGTTTTATCAGTGAGCCGCTTACCAGAGCAGAGATCGCCGATACCACAAGCTCCGCCGAGAGCGGCAGAGCCGCCGCGATCTCCTTAGGGATCGGAACACGGTCGGTCCAAAGCGACATGCCGTATACCGGCAGGAATGCGGTGGTGATATTCGCCGTGAAAAATATCATGAACGCGACCGGTCTTATCACCTCTGCCGGTATCTGCAATCGCGACGTGCGCGCATGATGACGCAGCACAGCTGCCGTTGCAGTATTCATAAGCTCTGCAAGCATAAGCATTGCTATGATGACCGCCATAGCGGCAGTCAGCACTATACGCTTATACATCGCGTTATTCTCATTTACAAACCGATCAAAGTTTGTTCCGACCTCGGCAAACGCGACAAGCTTACCTGAATCGTCATACATCGGTTTGAACGTATATGTATAACTGCCCTCGGCAAGCTCCTCGGCAACGAACATATCACTTTCGCCGCTTTCCGCAAGCGACTCCTCATAAGAACCGCTGTAAATACCTGCCTGCGGATACATTATCCCATGCTCGTGCTCAATGGTGTATATTTCCGATATTATATCATTATGCACAGTATACAGCGTTGTATATATATTGGTGTCGTTGTTATCATTGCTCTTTACAATACCGCGTATGATCCCGTCTACGGTATCAAGCTCATCACTAAAATACGCATCGGGAGAATCTATTTTCTTCAGCAGATCCTTGTCGATCTCCCGATCAACAAGTTCTGCTATATTCGTTAGCGTGCGGGCGTTTTCATTTATAAGCCGCTCGTTATACATACGCGATATATACGAGGTGACCAATACCGTGATCAATACCGCGGTCACAAATATAAACAGCTGCGCTCCGCCAACGGCGCTGCGCGCTTTGAACATCATGATGACCACTTGTATAATTGCATATATTGCGATAGCCGCAAGAACGATCAGCGCCGCCCACACCGCCAGATTAAGAGCGCGTCTTGTCGGCGCGGTCCCAATCGTAGTGCCGCAATAGATCGTCTTGCCGTCCTCCGTCTTCGCCGCGACAATGTAGGTATAATCCTCGTCCTCAATCGAATATTCAGATGCCATGACCGAAACAACTCCGCCGGATGCATTCATCCATGTATACAGCGCGTTCTCGCCAAACTCTGTCGGCTCGGATATGTTGTATTCGCCCGGCTGCACGACGATCTCCGGCTCACCGCCGCTGATATCTAAGGCAAACACGCGCCGCAAGCCGATATCGCAGCAGTAGATCGTGTCTTTGGTGCATGTGATGTTGCATATAATACTAAAATAATCATCCGTTGCGTTTTTGCCTGCGTCATATATCTTTTTCGGGTCACCGTTTGGATATGTATATATATCTCCGTTCATCATCGCTGCCACCGCTACCAGATCATCGCTTATAGATGAAACATACACTATATCCGACGCATCCTCAAGCGGAATAAACTGTACCTTATGACAGCCGTCCTCGGCACATTTATATATTCTTATCCCGTCAGGGTCAAGCTCATTGAAATATGCAGTCCCGTCTATGATCCTGAGGCCGTCAAGATATATCACCTGTTCTCCGTCACTGGTCATTGTGTCTATATCATAAAGCACCTCACGATGCCTTCCGCTGTCCGTGAACCGCAAAACGCGCATACGCTCGGCAAGATCGACAGTTTGTCCCATTTCCTTTTCTATAACATAAACGGTATCGCCGGCTGCATCGATCGAATCTATGCTGTCAAATGTAGTCTTAGCATTATTGCCCTTTATATTATACAAAAACCTGTTATCCTTATCGGTCACTGTGATATTCTGAGACGCATCCGTAACGAAATAATTAAACTTATCGCTGAAAATGCTTTGCGTCGGTGTTTGCAGCACACGCTCGCTTATAAACGGGTTTTCTCCAATACAGTCCGGGAACGCTCCGACAAAAGCCGTAAGCAGTACGCATACGGCTACTAATACGAACACATAATTATTTTTTATGCTCCTCATCCTACACAACCATCCTTACAGTATATTTTCTCAGCATCGCGCATGGACGCAGCAGGCTTTTATCCGTTCTTAGTCCCGGAAGACCTATATCCTCACCCAGATTAAGATATTCCGCATCGTGATGCAGCATTGCCGTCTGCCGATTGAGCCAATATGTCAGTCCGCGCAGCCTTTTTGCGTTCTTCTGAAACAGACAGCTGACGGTATCGCTGTTTATATATTCACAGGCAATAAACGACAGCGGCTCATCGCCGTCATACGCAAGCCCCATAATACATCTGTCCGCATCATACAGCTCCATGTACCGTTTAAATATCTGCTTCTCACAGCCATAGCGGCAATCTGTGCAGCTGTGCTCGCCACACCATTTATCAAATATATACAGGCAGTCGCCATACATGCTCTCCCTATATCGCTCAAAGCGCAGAGCGGGGCAATGCGTGGTGATGTAGTTATACCCGCCGCGCTTTGTCTTGAACCGACCGCCGGAGAGCGATATGAAGTCTTCGGTTCTGTACAGGTAATCACTGAAATCATCACAATATGATATTGTGGGCGTCAAACCAAGCTCCAGTGCAGCTTTTTTGTATCGTTCCAGCTCGGACTCCGGCACATACTCAAAAACAGGCTCAGCACCGGTCTCGGCGCAGTAGCTGATAATATCGCCAACGATATCTGTTATCGACACATCCGGCAACTGAGTCAGTATATAGAAACCGATCTCATCATTTATGCCTGTGCCGGAGATCGCAAGAGCGTTGCCGTAGTCCTTTATAAAGTAGTCAAACCTATGTCCCCATGCATACAGCACAGGGAATGCGGTATCGGCAAATTTGTGAGAAATACGGAGCCGAGAAAACAGCCCGCCATCCTCTTTGGTCAGTGGTCTGAATCTGCTCATCGTTTTCTCTTTATACACAGCATCGTCGTATCGTCAAACTGCGGAGCTTCTCCCACGAATCCATCAATTGCATTTTTTACGTTGCTAATCAGTCCTTCGGGAACAGCGTCCGGGTCTTTGTTGAGTGCATCCAGCATCCGGTCTGTCCCGAACAACTGATTGTCCGTATCCGTTGCCTCCGCTACACCGTCTGTATATACGAATAGCGCGCCGCCGGGCTCGATCTCAAACTCATACCCTATGAACTTAAGTCCTTCCATTCCGCCAAGCACAAATCCATGCTTATCCTTTAGCAGCTCAAAGCTACCGTCTGCGCGGCGCAGTGCCGGATACTCATGTCCGGCGTTCGCGGCGCGTACCTTGCCGGTAGAAATCTCATATATGCCCAACCATACGGTAACAAACATCTGCGCATCGTTGTTTTCGCAAAGCTGCATATTCACCTTTGCAAGTATCTCCTCCGGTGATGCCGTTGCCGCCGCCTGGTTCTTGATCAGAGTTTTGGCTATAACCATAAACAGTGCGGCAGGAATACCCTTACCCGATACGTCTGCGATCACAAGCGCAACATGGTCGTTGTCTATCATAAAGAAGTCATAAAAGTCTCCGCCAACCTCCTTTGCCGGTTCCATGGTAGCGTAAAGATCAAATTCTTCGTGATCAGGGAACGGCGGGAATATGCTCGGCAGCATATTTGCCTGTATCTGTGTCGCGACATTCAGCTCCGCCCCTATCCTCTCTTTCTCAGCTGTTATCTGCTTGATATTATCTATGTAGTCATTTATGCTTATCTCCATGCGCAGCACGCTCTGAGACAGGGTTTCTATTTCATCGCCCGTTTTTATCGTGCCGAGTTTTGGAGAGACCTCAGTCTCGCTCTCAACGAACCGGCTCACCTCATCGGTTATCGTATCTATCGGATCTATGAGAGATCGTTTAAAGTAGAACGCGGATATCAGTATTATTACGACCGTTATCAATATCGACAGCAGGACTACAAAGCTGATATACTGTATTCGCGCAGCTATCATGCTCTGCATTGTAAGCTCGACTGCGACCAAGGCTACGACCTTTTCCTCTGAATTTTTCATCGGAATTATGCCTGAGGTATTGTATCCGAAATCGCTGTGAGAATAATAATAGTTATCTGCAGGCTTACCGTTCTTGTACATATATACAAGCTCATCCGGGAACACCCATTCATCCTCGACCACATCGCCGACTTTATAGGGGTCAAAATCATCGTTGGGGTTATCAGCATCAAACAAATACGTCATATCCGTTGTGAGAGCTCCCGCATTATCCGTCATATCAGCGATATATATGTAATTCGCACTCATCTTCTCACGGAAGGTCTCAATGTATGCGAGCATCCTTTGATATTCCGGCTCAGACATTATTTCGTCTGCCACCTTTGCGCGTTCGTCCCCGTCCACATTACGGAGACGCTCGCGGTATTTGCCGATAAGATCACCGTCAAGATATTCACACACAGTATTTGCTATGTTATATGCCTTGTCATTATACATCTTTTCGATTGTTTTTGTATAACGCACATACCCTATAAGACAGCTTGCCGCCGTTATAAGCAAACTCAGCGCGATAAATCCCCCGATGATCTTACCTGATAACCGTTTTCTTTTCATCCTATGTCTCCTTATCATATCCCGATTGCTGTTTAGTTTTATTGCATTTACTTCTTAATATGATTATTATACCTCATATTACGCCATAAATCAAGCTATATTTTCATTGTTACAGAAAGACCTGGTTTTTTTTGATTTTCCACTTACAGCATTGTATGTATTGTAATATAATTTGATCCTTGACAAATCAGCCGAATTTTAATACAATAATAAAAAGTCCATATTGGGGCTGTAGTTTCACTGACATTTCACTTTAACAGATAGATTTTTCGCTGTTAGGAAATCTGCATTTAAAGATACTAAATTCTTAATAAGTAATAAACAAGGAGGGTACCGGTAATGTGTAATAAAGAAAAATTTGCTTCAACAGAAGGAACAGATCAGTGTATGTATCAGGTGTCCACGCTGCAGGCGTTGGCCATGGGATATAACAAGGCTGTGATTAATGTAGAAGAACTGCTGCGGCACGGAGACACGGGTCTCGGCACTTTTGAGGGCGTGGATGGTGAAATGATCGTTGCGGACGGCGTATGCTATCGCGCGACGGCTGACGGAAGCGTGACTCGGTCTTCACCCGAAACCGGCGTGCCGTTCGCATCGGTCTCAAGTCTAAGTGCGTGGCGTAAATTCCCGCTGGAGGCAGTGAAGGACATTGAAACGCTTAAATCAATTCTGACACTGCGCATTGAGGAGAAGTTCGGACTGAACAGTATGCACATGGTTCGCATCGACGGTTTTTTTGAGCGGGTTTGCGCCAGGTCGGAGACAGGACAACTCACTCACCATATCACGCTGAAGGAAATGCTGCAAGACAAACAGCAGGACTTTATCTTTGACGAGGTCGAAGGCACATTGATCTGCGTTTACTATCCTGATTATATGGATGGGATCAACGCTCCGGGCTGGCATCTGCATTTCTTGTCTGCCGACAGAATGCAGGGCGGACATGTGTTCGATCTCAACCTCCGCAGCGGTAATGTGCAGATGGATAAGATCAGCCGTATAGAGATACAGCTTCCGAATTCTCCCGCCTTTGATACCTACGCGCTCAAAAACGCGTCGCAGGACGAGATCCGACAGGTGGAGCAAGGAAAGAAAGCATGATCCGGGCAGGGCTGACGAATAAAGATCATTAATTATTCCACCGAAAAGACGCTGAACTGCGGTATAAACCATTTTTCATTTCAGCGTCTTTTTGGTATAATAAAAAAAGCATCTATAGGAGGAGTCGGAATGGAAAAAAAGACACCAAACGGAAAGGCATTGCTGCCTGTTTTTGTGTTTCTGATACTATACATTGGATCGGGAATTTATTTTGAATATATCTCGCCGATCGAAGGCAAGATGGGTTTTTATGTTGTTTCAACCGTTGTTGCGTTTATGGCGGCTCATGCGGTCGCGCTTGTTCAGAACAGAAGCCTGAGCTTTGACGAAAAGATAAAGATCTGTGCAAAAACAAATCGTCAAAGCCCGTAAAACAGTAAAACATGGGATTTACGGGAGCTGACAGATACGATGCGTGAGGCTCTGCCGATTCCAAAAAAAGAAGTAAAACAGATAATTCGTTCAAAAAGAGGGGTGACGGTCGGGATGCGCCCGACAAGGTAATGTCAAAAAAGGAAACCAAAACAAACGCTATGCGCATACTGGACAGGCTTAAGATTCCGTATGAGCATTCTTCATACGAAAGCAATGATTTTATAGACGGCATTCACGTTGCCGACAGTCTCGGTCTGCCTCATGAGCGTGTATATAAAACGCTTGTAACACAGGGTGCGGATAAAAACTATTATGTGTTCGTGATTCGTATAGAGGACGAGCTGGATCTTAAAAAATGCGCCCGCGCGGCAGGTGTAAAATCCGTTGCAATGATTCCGGTAAAGGATATAACCGCGGTCACCGGATACATTCGCGGCGGCTGCACTGCAATAGGCATGAAAAAGCAATACCCCATATTGCTGTCCGATAAAATGTGTGGCGCGGATCAAGTATACGTAAGCGGCGGCAGACGCGGCGTTCAGCTCCGTATTTCACCGGAGGATCTCGCCCGCGCGACCGGCGCGGACTTTGCGGATATCACCGCCGATCAGCCTGTGGCGTAAATGTGTATCGGACGAATGGCGGCATAGTCATAGCTTGACAACAGCCGGTCAAGGCTGTCATTGGTATGTGCCGCAACAAACATGGTATCCGGTGTGCCGCGCCCCGTATCGGTTATGACTGCGGAGTGGGCAAATGTGCTGTTGTCATAAAATCTTAACTGGACTATATCCCCGTTATGCATATTGGAAAGCGGCACGATGCGTCCGCGCGGTCCCGCGCCGCGGTTATTTATAAGAAATCTGTAGAGCTCATTTACCCCCGTCCATGACGGTGTCCTTTCATTTACGTTTAAATAGTACCAGCCGGTAACCGGCGTATAGTTCATAACTCCCGCGCCGGCAAAAATGCACTGCGATACAAAGTTGGTGCAGTCGCCGCCTATATACGAAAAATCATAATAGCCCGGGTTTCTGCCAAGCGCCCACCGCCGCGCATATTCCACGGCTTTGGCTCTGTTGTAGCTTATATCCGTCACCTCCTGCTTCGTTCCTATGTAGAACAAAAATCAGCTTCCGATTTGATCTGCCATCTTATCTTATGCCCAATTATGATCTGCAGTGCGTAAAATCGTATCCGCTGCTATTGCAAAACATCAAAAACTATGGTAAACTTAAATAAGAAAGTATGCATAGGGGACAAAACAAAATGAAACGACTAACCTCACACCTTTAACTATGAGGACACGTTCCGGAATAATGCCGAGGACGCGGAGAATTACACTTTAGAGGTGCAGGCGCGGAGCGAGGCACCGGCAGTGTCCTTAGCTGCGGCGCCTTATATAAATAATGAGAACAGAACGGTTCTGAACCAGACAGAGCGGACGGAGGAAATACAATGAACAGAATATTAGATTTATTCCTGACCTTTTTAAAAATAGGCGGATTTACGTTCGGTGGCGGTTATGCGATGATACCGCTTATCGAGCGAGAGATATGTGAAAACAAGAAATGGCTGGACAGCAAGGATATACTTGAGGTAATAGCGGTAGCGGAAAGCACACCGGGGCCTATCGCCATAAACGCGGCAACCTTTGTAGGCTATCGCACGGCGGGAGTTCTTGGCGCGGCAGCCGCAACCTTTGGAGTGGTATTGCCGTCATTTGTTATAATCGCGCTCATTTCGGCTGTTTTGCAGCGATTTCAGGAAATACGCGCGGTGAAATACGCGTTTTTCGGGATTCGCGCCTGCATACCGGCGCTGATACTCAAGGCGGTGTGGTCGATGTTCAAGGCATCGCCAAAGGGTGTATTTGAATTCTTTATCATGGCGGCGGCGCTCATTCTCGCGGCGTTCGTCAAATTCGACGCGGTATACATCATAATCGGCTGCGCGGTGTTCGGGCTGATTCATTCGTTTTTAGCGGAGAGGAGGCATAAGGATGATAATTCTTGATCTGTTTCTGACCTTCCTGAAAATAGGCGCATTCACCTTCGGCGGCGGATATGCCATGCTTCCGCTCATACAGGAAGAGGTAGCGCGACACGGCTGGCTGACGCAGGCACAGCTTGTGGATTTTGTGGCGGTTTCGGAGAGCACACCGGGACCGTTCGCGATAAACATTGCGACCTTTGTAGGCGTTCGTACGGGTGGGTTATTCGGTGCGTTTTGTTCCACGTTTGGAGTGGTGCTGCCGTCGTTTGTGATAATCCTGATCGTGGCAAAATTCTATGAAAAATTCAGTAACAGCCGAGTTGTCAAAGGCATAATGAGCGGACTGAAGCCTGCGGTAGTGGGGCTTATAACTGCGGCGTTTTTATCGATCCTTAAGACGGTATTTTGTATCGAGAATGCATCCGGAGTTTCGCTGCATGATATATCGGACGGCGAAATATGGCTGCTGCTTGCTATTTTTATAGCGTCGGCTGTATTTGCTTTTAAAAAGGTTCATCCGATCATATTGATCCTTGCATCCGCTGCGATCGGGATCGCTGCCGGATATCTTTTAAATATGTTCGGGATATACTCCGGTTTTGACCAGCTTTTAAGCTGAAGGTGTGGATAAAATCGCCTATTTCGCGCGTTTTAGTAAGCTCGCATACCTATATATATGGCCTCGTTTGCTCAAACGCTTGATCTGAACGATTTTCTCTCAAACTTGGTTTTTTTGAAGGAATCAATGGTTATAAGTAAGAAAAAGTATTGACAACCCGTGAAAAATATATTATAATTACAGTTGTTTAAAGGCGTTGACGAAGACAGTAGCTATTTCACAAAAGCAATTAGCGAGTCGGGGACGGTGTGAGCTCGACAGCGAGTAGGTCATAGTGAATATCACTTCCGAGCCGCGAGGCTGAACGGGAACCCCCTTATTAAGCCGAGCCGGAGATTTCCACGTTACGGGAAACGCGTATGATGGTACGCCGATCAAATAAGTGGTTACAGAAACTTAGCTCTGTCTTGATTTGATCAGGACAGAGCTTTTGTATATTAAGGAGGATTTTGAGATGAGCACTTACAAAAAGGTCGATACAAACCTGAACTTTGTCGAACGCGAGAAGAAGGTCGAACAGTTCTGGAAGGATAATAACATATTCCAGAAAAGCATCGACACAAAGGCAGACGGTCCCGTTTTTACTTTCTATGACGGACCGCCGACAGCGAACGGCAAACCGCATATAGGCCACGTTCTGACTCGTGTTATAAAGGATATGATACCGCGTTATCATACAATGAAGGGCTGCAAGATAATACGTAAGGCCGGATGGGATACACACGGACTGCCGGTAGAGCTTGAGGTAGAGAAGAAGCTCGGCATAAACGGCAAGGATCAGATAGAGAGCTACGGACTGGAGCCGTTTATTAAGGAATGTAAGGAAAGCGTTTGGAAGTACAAGGGTATGTGGGAGGACTTCTCCTCAACGGTCGGATTCTGGGCGGATATGGACGACCCGTATATCACATACGATAACAATTTTATAGAGTCCGAATGGTGGGCGCTGAAGCAGATCTGGGATAAGGGACTGCTGTATAAGGGACATAAGATCGTGCCATATTGCCCACGTTGCGGAACACCGCTTTCATCGCACGAGGTGGCACAGGGATATAAGGATGTTAAGGAGCGCTCTGCCATAGCCCGCTTTAAGGTTAAGGATGAGGACGCATATTTCCTTGTATGGACAACTACGCCGTGGACTTTGCCCTCAAACGTTGCGCTCTGCGTGAACCCGGACGAGACTTATGCAAAAGTAAAGGCTGCCGACGGCTATATCTACTATATTGCACAGGCACTTTCAGATACCGTTCTCGGCTCGCTCGCAAAGGATGATGAGCCGGCTTATGAAGTAATTGAAAATTTTACCGGACGCGATCTGGAGCATAAGGAATATGAGCCGCTCTTTAAATGTACCGGTGACGCGGTCGCAAAGCAGGGCAAAAAAGGTCATTATGTGACCTGTGACGGTTATGTTACCATGAGTGACGGTACGGGCATAGTTCATATCGCTCCCGCATTTGGTGAGGATGACGCGCGCGTAGGCAGAGACTATGACCTTCCTTTCGTTCAGTTCGTTGACGGTAAGGGCTGCATGACGGATGATACGCCGTATGCAGGCAAGTTCGTTAAAGACGCCGATCCGGTGATCCTGAAGGATCTTGACGCAGAGGGCAAGCTGTTCTCCGCGCCGAAGTTTGAGCACAGCTATCCGTTCTGCTGGCGATGCGATACACCGCTTATATACTATGCGCGCGACACATGGTTCATAAAGATGACAGCCGTCAAGGACGATCTTATCAGAAACAACAAGACAGTGAACTGGATACCCAAGACCATAGGTGAAGGCAGATTCGGTTCATGGCTTGAAAATGTTCAGGACTGGGGAATAAGCCGTAACCGTTACTGGGGAACACCGCTTAACGTCTGGGAATGCTCTTGCGGAAAGCGACATGTTATAGGTTCTATCGCAGAGCTGAAGGAAATGTCGGATAACTGTCCGGAGGATATTGAGCTGCACCGCCCGTTTGTGGATGCGGTAACTATAAAGTGTCCTGATTGCGGCGGCGAGATGAAGCGTGTACCGGAGGTCATAGACTGCTGGTTCGATTCGGGCGCAATGCCGTTCGCACAGTGGCATTATCCATTTGAAAATCAGGAAATATTCGAGGAAAACTTCCCTGCAGACTTTATCTCGGAGGCGGTCGATCAGACAAGAGGCTGGTTCTATTCACTGCTTGCCGAGTCCACGCTTCTCTTTAACAAGGCACCGTATAAGAACGTTGTGGTTCTCGGTCTTGTGCAGGATGAGAACGGACAGAAGATGTCCAAGTCAAAGGGCAATGCGGTCGATCCGTTTGACGCGCTCGCAACACATGGCGCGGACGCGGTTCGCTGGTACTTCTACTCAAACTCAGCGCCATGGTTGCCGAACCGCTTCTACGATAAGGCGGTAACAGAAGGACAGCGCAAGTTCATGGGTACGCTCTGGAACACATACGCGTTCTTTGTTCTGTATGCAAACATTGACAGCTTTGACGCGACAAAATATAAGCTGGATTATGACAAGCTTTCCGTTATGGACAAGTGGATGCTCTCGCGTGTGAACTCGACGGTAAAGGATGTTGATAAATTCCTCTCAGAGTACAAGATACCTGAGACGACAAAGGTGCTTGATAAGCTCGTTGACGATATGTCTAACTGGTATGTGCGTCTGTCGCGTCAGCGCTTCTGGGTAAAGGATATGACACAAGATAAGATAAACGCGTATATGACGCTTTACACCTCTCTTGTAACGCTGTGCAAGATCGCGGCACCGATGATACCGTTCATGACAGAGGATATTTATCAGAACCTTGTAAGATCAATAGACGCATCCGCACCGGAAAGCATACATCTTTGTGATTTCCCGACAGCGGATGAAAAGCTCATTGATAAGGAGCTTGAAAACAGCATGGCAGAGGTGCTCGATATCGTTGTGCTCGGCAGGGCATGCCGTAACGCATCAGGACTCAAGAGCCGCCAGCCGCTCAATGCGATCTATGTAAAGGCAGAGACGGCGCTTAAGGAATTCTATAAGGATATAATCAAGGCGGAGCTTAACATCAAGAATGTTGAGTTCGTAAATGATGTTTCCATGTTTGCTTCCTACAGCTTCAAGCCGCAGCTGAGAACGCTTGGCAGACGATTCGGCAAAAACATAAATGCGGTACGCGAGATACTTGCCAATATAAACGGCGCGGCTGCAATGGCGGAGCTCGGCGAAAAGGGCACGCTCACGATAGAGGTCGATGGCAAGCCTGAAGCTCTTACAGAGGAGGATCTGCTGATCGAAACAGTCAAGTCAGACGATTACGTTACAGACCAGAACGGCATGATAACAGTTGTGCTTGAAACAAAGCTTACAGATGAGCTTATTGAGGAGGGCTTTGTCAGAGAGCTGGTATCCAAACTGCAGAACATGAGAAAAGATTCAGGTTTTGAGGTAATGGATCACATCAGAATCTTTGTATCCGGTAACGAGCGAATAAACGGCATATTCACCCGCAACGGAGAGTATATCAGAAGCCAGGTGCTCGCGGACGAGATAATATATGACAAGACCTGCGCAGCATCGAAGGAATGGAACATCAACGGCGAGACGGTAAGCCTCGGCGTAGAGAAGGTATAATAACAGAAAAGACCATGTGCGGTTGATGCCTCGCATGGTCTTTTCTGTTTAGCCGTTTTTGTGGTTTTGTTTCCATTCCTTTATCTTTTCATATCTGTCCTTGAACTTTCCCTCAAGCCCCTGGGTGGTGGGATGGTAGTATTCTGTTCCGGCAAGGGCGTCCGGCAGACAGCTCATGGCAGTGAGCTTGTCTTCGGTATCGTGTGCATATTGATAGCCCTTACCATAACCAATGTCCTTCATAAGCTTTGTCACGCCGTTCCGAATATGCAGAGGCACAGGCTCTGCCATCCTCTCCGCCGCATCATGTCTGGCTTCCATATACGCAACATCGCAGGCGTTAGACTTTGGCGCAAGCGAAAGGTATATAACTATCTGCGTGAGGTGAACGGAGCATTCAGGCATACCGATAAAGTGACACGCCTGATATGCCGCAACCGCAAGCTCAAGCGCACGCGGATCGGCAAGTCCCACATCCTCGCTGGCAAAGCGCGTTATTCGTCTTGCGATATATAATGGATCCTCGCCGGCCTCCAGCATACGCGCAAGCCAATATACCGCAGCGTCAGGATCAGAGTTGCGCATGGACTTATGCAGAGCAGAGATTATATTATAGTGCTCCTCGCCATTTTTATCGTACAGCAGTGATTTTTTTGATATGCATTGCTCGACCGTGTTGGCAGTAACGGTGGTAGATGTCCCGTCAAAGTCGCCGTTAAGGATCACCATTTCAAGTGTGGAAATAGCAGATCTCGCATCACCGTTCGCGAATGCGGCTATCATGTACAGAATATCATCGGAAATGATTATCTTCTGATCGCCGAAGCCGTCGGGGCTTGTGATGGCTCGCCTGAGAAGTCCGATAATAGCGTCTTCGGTGAGCGGCTTTAGCACAAACACCTTGCAGCGCGAGAGCAGAGCGCCGTTTACCTCAAATGACGGATTCTCGGTCGTTGCACCAATGAGGATTATACTGCCTTTTTCGACAAACGGCAGAAATGCGTCCTGTTGTGCCTTATTAAAGCGATGTATCTCGTCTACGAAAACGATGGTTTTTTCGCCAAAGCGCAGGCTGTCATCTGCCTGCTGCATAACCACGCGGATATCCTTTATCCCGCTCGTCACTGCCGAGAAGTTTATGAATCGCGCCTTTGTGCGGTTTGCGATCACATTGGCAAGCGTTGTCTTGCCTACTCCCGGCGGACCCCAGAATATCATTGAAGATACCATATCCTGCTCGATTATACGTCGCAGCACCTTTCCCTCACCTAAAAGATGCTCCTGTCCAACTATATCATCTATTGTTTTCGGTCTAAGCCGCGCAGCTAAAGGCTGCGGCAGGGCATAGTCTCCGAACGTTATCTGATCATTCATATACCGGATGCCTCCGTTCTTGTTTATTGTAAATATTTTATCATGCGACACTTGCTTTGTCAAGCACGGCGCTAAAACATCAATATTGCTTAAAAAATAACAATTTTTTTGTGCAATTATTAGAATTTTCTGAAAAGGTCTTGTATATTAAGCTGAATTGAGGTAAAATATAGATGGCAGTTTTTAAAAACCTCTGCTGCACGGATATACGATATATTATGCCGTCTTCTACGTTAAAAATCCTTGAAATACGACGTAAGTCTATTGCATTTCCGCACAACACAGGTTTTTAGAGACTGCCACCAGATGATTATCATCAAAAATATATATTTTTTTCAGGAGGAAATAAAAATGGCAGTAAGAGTTGCTATAAACGGCTTTGGCCGTATTGGACGTCTTGCGTTCAGACAGATGTTTGGCGCAGAGGGTTATGAGATTGTCGCTATAAACGATCTTACAAGTCCGAAGATGCTTGCTCATCTTTTAAAGTATGATTCATCACAGGGTAAGTATGAGTATGCTGATAAGGTATCAGCCGGTGAGGATTCGATCACAGTTTGCGGTCAGGAAATAAAGATCTACGCATTCCCGGATGCTAACAACTGCCCGTGGGGTGAGCTGAAGGTTGACGTTGTTCTTGAGTGCTCAGGCTTCTATACATCAAAGGCAAAGGCACAGGCTCACATCAATGCAGGTGCAAGAAAGGTTGTTATATCAGCACCGGCAGGCAATGATCTTCCCACCATTGTTTACAATGTAAACCATGATATATTAAAGGCTGAGGATACTATCATATCAGCTGCGTCATGTACAACAAACTGTCTCGCACCGATGGCGGACGCTCTTAATAAGTACGCTCCGATCCAGTCAGGTATCATGTGCACGATCCACGCTTATACAGGCGACCAGATGACACTTGACGGTCCGCAGAGAAAGGGCGACCTCAGACGTTCAAGAGCTGCTGCGATCAATATCGTTCCTAACTCAACAGGCGCTGCAAAGGCTATCGGTCTTGTTATCCCGGCACTCAACGGCAAGCTCATAGGCGCTGCTCAGAGAGTTCCGACACCGACTGGCTCAACAACTATCCTTACAGCCGTTGTTAAGGGCAAGGATGTATCTGTTGAGGGAATAAATGCCGCAATGAAGGCTGCTTCAAACGAGAGCTTCGGCTACAATGTAGACGAGATCGTTTCGTCAGATATCGTTGGTATGAGATATGGTTCATTGTTCGATTCAACTCAGACAATGGTTATGCCTATAGCTGATGATCTGTATGAGGTACAGGTTGTTTCATGGTATGACAACGAGAATTCCTACACATCACAGATGGTTAGAACTATAAAGTATTTCTCAGACCTTGGTTGATTTTTCGCATATAACATAAGAGACCGCCGAAGCGGTCTCTCAGCGTGTAGACAAGCCTGTCTACACGCTGGCAGACGTCGAAAAATTAGGTTGGATTTGACGAAAACAAGCTCGTCGGCGTACGTTGGTACGTTAGAGTTTGTTTTCGTCAAAAGCGCACAGCAACGGCGATTACTCGATGTAATCGCCGTTGCTC
>JAFRDB010000044.1 GCA_017404065.1 Clostridia bacterium | reverse complement strand
ATTTTCGTGCTTATTTTTATCCAATTTCCATTATATCACATATTGTTTCACTTGGCAAGGATTTGAGCAATTTCTTATAAAGTAAAAAAGATGGGCGGAAGCTTTTGTCTCCGCCCATCTTTTTAAATTATTCCACTTCAAATATTTCGTACTTATCCGGATAGTCTTTTTCTATAAGCAGTACATACGTTTCTGCGTCACTGCCTTCGATCTTCACATCATCACGCATCTTTATTAATGCGAAACAGTCAGTTAAAAAATTGCTGTTTTCCGTTGTAAGCTCATGATCACCAAATGCAACTGCTATATATTGGCTTCCTCCCTCTGTCTTGATAGGATCGGTTATTCCATATACATAATTCGGCTTTGTTATCCGTTCGCCTTCCTTTTCGGGATCGGAATATGATATTGAAATATATTCATTCGTTACCTCTGCTTTAATATCTTTTTGAGATACAAAGCTCATCTGATGATCCGCAATCGTTGCAACAAGCTTCATTTTCTTACCTATCACAAATGATGTGTCCTCTATCGGCAATAACTCGAATGATTTATACTCGTTCTCTGCCGTATCTACTATCTCACTAAGCTCGCCTATAGGCATATCTTCAAGTATGTCTTTTATTTCTTCAGCACGCTTTTCCGTCTCGGGATCAGCGGTTGCTGCCGCTCCATCCGCTCCATCCGTTCCATCTGTTCCATCCTGTCCATCCTTTGCATCTTCTGCTATGTTTGCGCGGCTCTTGATCTCCTCTGCGGACAGATTTTCGTCCTTATCCTTCTTGCCGCATGCAGAAGCCGATATTAGCATTGCAGCCGCAATAAATATAGTTAATAATCTTTTCATAATACTTACCTCATCATCTTACTATTAAGCTTTCACCGGTCATCTCTGCCGGCTTCTCCAGTCCCATCATATCCAGCATCGTTGGACAGAGGTCGCAAAGCTTGCCTTCCTTAAGCTTAACATCCCCCTCACCTATAACTATCATTGGCACAGGATTTGTCGTATGCGCCGTGAACGGTCCTCCGGTCACGGGATCTATAAGACAATCTGCATTGCCGTGGTCAGCTGTTATTATCGCTTTGCCTCCATGAGCAAGTATGCGGTCTACCATTCTGCCTACACACTCATCCACCGCCTCAACTGCCTTTACCGCTGCCGGAATAATGCCTGTATGCCCTACCATGTCGCAATTTGCATAATTAAGGATAATAACATCATACTTCTCTTCATCTATCGCCTTGCATACTGCCTCGCACACCTCCGGCGCGGACATCTCCGGCTTCAAATCAAAGGTAGCAACGTCCGGTGACTTTATAAGTATCCTGTCCTCACCCTCAAACTGACGTTCCTCGCCTCCGTTGAAGAAGAAGGTAACGTGCGCGTATTTCTGCGTCTCCGCTATTCTGAGCTGCTTCATGCCAAGCTTTGAGATGTATTCGCCAAAAGTCATGTGCAGCTGCTCCGGCGGATATGCTACACTGACATTCGGCATTTCTGCATCATACTGTGCCATGCAAACATAGTTTACCTTGAAATACCCGTTCTTACGTTCAAACCCCTTAAAGTCAGGGTCAACAAACGTTCTTGTTATTTGTCTTGCGCGGTCAGGGCGGAAATTGAACATTATCACGCTATCGCCCTCGCTTATCATGCCGTTCTTATCAACAACTGTCGGGATGATGAACTCGTCCGTAACACCGTTATCGTATGAATTGCGTATAGCCTGCACCGGATCTGTCTCCTGTATGCCCTCACCGAATACGAGAGCGTCATACGCCTTCTCGACTCTGTCCCAGGCATTATCCCTGTCCATTGCGTAGTATCTGCCGCTGATGGTCGCTACACTTCCTATGCCGATGCGCTTCATCTCGTCTACAAGCTCCTGCATATAGTCTGCGCCTGAGGTCGGAGGAACGTCACGTCCGTCATGGAAGGTATGGACATATACCTTTGAAAGTCCGAGTCCCTTTGCCATCTCAAGCAGACCTATAAGGTGTTTTATGTGGCTATGTACGCCTCCGTCGGACAAAAGCCCCATAAGATGCAGCGCCTTGCCGTTTTCCTTCGCCGCAAGCATCGCGTCCTTTATCGGCTTATTTTCAAAGAAAACTCCGTCCTCTATATCCTTCGTTATCTTAACAAGCATTTGATAGACGACTCTGCCGGCACCTATATTTGTGTGACCGACCTCGCTGTTGCCCATCTGCCCGTCCGGCAGTCCTACAGCGAGACCGCTTGCCTGCAGCTTTGTGTTGGGGTAATTCTTCATGTACGAATCAAGGTTCGGCTTGTCTGCCATGTAGATCGCGTTCCCCTCGGTAGTTGGGTTTATGCCGAAACCATCCATGATGATCAGGGCAACCGGTGATTTTGCCATAATTATTCTCCTCGCTTTGTTGCTTTGTTTTTAATAATATTTCATATATGCCTTTACATTGTATCACATATAAAACTATTTTTCCATAGTTTTTTTTATTTTTTTTAAGGTTTTTGAATTATCATCAGACCGGAGGACAGTTCTGTTTTTGGTCGATAACAAGCTGTAAAAGCAAACATTGCCTCCGTACCGACTTGGTTCAGAGGCGTTGTTGTGTTTACAGATCAAAGAGATACTTAAGAATACTCCCAAATACTGTTTTTTCATCAGACGCCTTTGAATAGTTTTTAATTCCAAGCATCCGCGCAGTAGCACTGTCTCTCAATTCAAAAAAGCGGTTTGTCTGCGGCGTTCCCTCTAAGTATTCATAGGCATGAGGAACACCGGGTTCTATATGGAGTTCTGTAAAAATACCTGCCTGCATAAGCTTTTGGGCATAATCCATGTCTTCGTCGCAGAAAAGATCAAGGCTGCCGACTATCATGAAGGTTTGCGGCAATCCTTTCAGCTGCTCGACCGTTGCTACCGCCGGCGAAAAATAGATCTTTTCCTCATCGGAAAGCTTTTTTTCCTGTCCTTCACTCAATTTTCCCCATCCAAAGACGTTATTCTCCTTTGTCCAAACAAAATCTCCGACAAACGGATTATTGTATATATCCTCTTTGCCTCCTGTACGGTAGTCAAGCATGGGATATATCAGCACCTGACCTTTCAGAGGGACCTCTCCCTTATCCCGATTATAAAGAGCCAGGCGCGCGGTCAGTCCTCCTCCGGCACTTTCTCCTTCGATGACGATATTGTCCTTATCTACATTTAGTTCGTCAGCATTCTCATACACATAATGCAGTCCCGCATATACTTCTTCAAGCTCCATGGGATATTTATAAGAGGGATCTAAAGAAAGCGTATAGTCGGGTGAAACGACCGTTGCATTGCAGGCATCTGCCACACCTTGTATTTTTGTTTCGTCCATGGCGGTATTGCCGAAATGATAACCTCCGCCGTGAATGAAATAAATAACCGGTGTTTTCTCTCCATTTTTGATCTGAGCGGGACGGAAAATATACAGATTCAGCTTCTCTTTTCCCTGAGCTACATCAATGGTCAGCTTTTCAGCATTTTTTGGTTCCTGATTATCTACACCCAGATCTTCATTTGAAGTCCCCAAAGGCACCGTTAAGCCTATAACCGGCTCATACCCCTTTGCCAAAAGATGTGCGGATCTTGCCTCATTCTTTGTCTCTGCCTGATCAATTATCGATTCTTTATTTTCCATGATATATCTCCTCGCGAAGATGAAGGGACGGTTCTCCTGTTTGGAACTGTCCCCTCGTCTTTATTCTGTTTCTTTTTTACTTTGCCGCTGCTGTTATTACCGCGAAATCTGCCGATTTAAGTGACGCGCCGCCGATAAGTCCGCCGTCAATGTTCGGCTTTGCCAAAAGTCCCGCGCAGTTCTTTGCGTTCATGCTGCCGCCGTACTGGATGGTAACAGCCTTTGCCGTATCACAGTCATAAAGCTTGCAAAGAAGCTCTCTTATGCCGCCGCAAACCTCTTCTGCCTGCTCGTCTGTCGCTGTCTTGCCGGTCCCTATAGCCCATATCGGCTCATAAGCGATAACTACTTTCTTAACATCCTCTGTGGATATATCCGCAAGCGCCTTCTTGATCTGAATAGATATCCAGTCCATAGTTATTCCTGCCTCGCGCTGCTCAAGCGACTCGCCGCAGCATATTATAGGCACAAGCCCTGTCGCAAGCGCCTTTTTCGCTTTCATATTAACGCCCTCGTCTGTTTCGTTATTGTATTCACGCCTTTCGCTGTGACCCATGATTACATACTCTACGCCGATATCCTTAAGCATTTCCGCCGATACCTCACCGGTATAAGCGCCCTTTTCCTCAAAATGCATATTCTCCGCGCCTATCTTGATGTGTGTGCCTTTTGCAGCCTCAACTGCCGGAGCAAGACAAACGTACGGTGTGCAGCATACTACCTCACACTCCGCGCCCTTTGTTGCCTCTGCTACCTCTTTTACAAAATCGAATGTCTCTGACGGAAGCTTGTTCATCTTCCAGTTACCGGCTATAATATATTTTCCCATTGTTTCTATCCTTTCTATATTTATATTTCTTTGGGCAAAAAGCTCTAAGCAGGTCGTGCGGCACGGTAAATGAGGCTATACTTTTGTATGCGAATTTACCGTGCCGTGCGAGATGCAACGAGATTTTTGTCCAAAGTTTATTCAGCGTCCGTAAGTGCTACTATACCGGGAAGGTCTTTGCCTTCAAGGAACTCCATTGAAGCGCCTCCGCCTGTTGATATATGGCTCATCTTGTCACCAAGACCTGCCTGATTAACAGCCGCAACGCTGTCACCGCCGCCGATTATGGTCGTTGCGTCAAGATCAGCTAAAAGCGCAGCTATCTCGTTTGTTCCCTTTGCAAAGTTTGGCATCTCGAACACTCCCATAGGTCCGTTCCATACAACTGTCTTTGCATCTGCTAACACGCTCTTAAAAAGATCTATTGATTTGGGGCCTATGTCAAGACCCATCCATCCGTCAGGGATATTGCCCTCTACTACCTTTGACGGAGCATCATTATCAAACTTCTCGGTTATAACTGTGTCAACAGGAAGAACTATTTTGTCACCTGCTTCGTCAAGCATCTTCTTTGCATAGTCTATATAATCAGGCTCCAACAGTGAAGTTCCTGTAGTCTTTCCCTGAGCTGCAAAGAATGTATATGCCATACCTCCGCCGATTATAAGCTTGTCAACCTTCTTTAAAAGATTCTCTATAACGGAGATCTTTGTTGATACCTTCGAGCCGCCGAGAACTGCAACCAACGGTCTTACCGGCGAATTAACAGCATTGCCGAGGAAGTTTATCTCCTTCTCTATAAGATATCCTGCAAGCGCGGGCTTAAGATACTTGGTAACACCAACATTTGAGCAGTGAGCTCTGTGCGCAGTACCAAAAGCATCATTGACAAATATGTCTGCAAGGGATGCAAGCTCCTCTGAGAAAGAATCGATATTCTTTGTCTCCTCTGCTCTGTAGCGTGTGTTTTCAATAAGAACTACATCACCGTCATTCATAGCCGCAACTGCAGCCTTTGCATTTTCTCCGACAACGTTATCGTCTGCGGCAAATACCACATCCTTACCGAGCTTCTCCGAAAGGCTCTTTGCAACCGGCGCAAGTGACAGCTCCGGTACCGGATTACCCTTTGGCTTGCCCATGTGTGAGCAAAGGATGACCTTTGCACCCTTATCTACAAGATACTTTATCGTCGGCATTGCACCTACTATTCTTGTATCATCCGTGATTTCCTGCTTATCATTGAGCGGAACATTAAAATCGCATCTTACAAGCACTCTCTTGCCCTTTACATCTGCCTTCTCTACATTAAGCTTATTTAACATACTATATTCTCCTTTACTCTGCCGCTGCGCGACATATCTATATAGTATATATTTTATAACATTTCTGCTCATTTTTCAAGAGTTATTATAAAATATCTCAGAAAAACTTCGACAGAAATTTATCATATTTGTGTTGATATTGCATAAATTCTATATTCCAAGCACTCGAAGCGCAAATACCGCCGTGATCACACATACAATGTCGGCTATAACGGCACATGGTATCGCGCGGCGAATATTTTTAACTCGTGTTTTGGCAAAATAAATCGCAAGGCAGTAAAAGGTCGTTTCCGTGCTGCCGCATATTACCGAGGCAAGTCTGCCGGCATAAGAGTCCGCACCACTGCTCTTTAATATATCCGAAAGAACTCCGAGTGCGCCGCTGCCGGATAAAGGACGAATAAGCACTAATGGCATTACTTCTCCCGGTATTCCTATTTTATCTGTTATGGGAGAGATCACTCCAAGAGCAATGTCAAGCGCTCCGGATGAGCGTAGCATTGCTGATGCGGTGATTATCGCAGCAAGCGGCGGGAATATATCTTTCAGAAGAAAAATCCCTTCTTTTGCACCTGCTATAAAATCTGAATACACTGGCTTTTTCCATAACATGGGTAAACCAATTATTATAAAAAGAATACCGGGAGTAATATATTTCATTTGACACTTCCTGATTTATTATTTTTAATTTTCCGCCGCTTAGAGAGATCTGTTCATTATCTTCACTGCAGCGATACCTGCAGCAAGAGAAAACAGAGATGTTAACCATATCGGCACGATGACAGATACCACATCCACCGATCCTGCCGATGCGCGGAGAGCAATTATAGTTGTAGGTATAAGCTGAAAGGCGGTAGTATTTATAACCACAAGCATACTAAGATTTGCCGATGGAATATCCGGCTTCTTATTTTCCTTGTCGAGGGCTTCGGCGGCCAACATCCCCATTGGAGTTGCCGCATTTCCCATTCCGAGCAGATTTGCTGTCATGTTCATGGTAATATATCTCCGCGCCTCACTGCTGCTGCCGGGAAAGAGATATCGAGTGATCGGTGATATCAGCCGCGAAAATATATATGATATGCCGGATCTCTCCGCAATCTTCATAATTCCGGTCCAGAAACACATTGCCCCTGCAAGCGAAATAAGAGTATCAACGGATGAATGCGCTCCTTCAAATACGGCATTTACCGTTTCATCTACTCTTCCTGTTATGATTGAGGATATAATAGAAATAAGCATCATTGCTCCCCAGATATAGTTCATAAAACCACCCTGTAGAGTATATGATGCTTATTATATAATTATTTCTTTTTTTCTATTCCGACTTTTTTGCAATATTCACTTACAATGCAGTCTTCGCATTTCGCTTTTCTCGCTGTGCAAACCTCTCTGCCGTGAAGAACTATTCTATGACAGAAGTCCGAGCTTTTTTCCGGAGGAAGTATTTTTTTCAGATCCTCTTCTATCTTCTCCGGATCCTTATTGGAAGTCAATCCCATTCGGTTCGTTATCCTTATACAATGCGTGTCTACCACAATTGCCGGTTTGCCGAAGATGTCTCCTAAAACAAGGTTTGCCGTCTTGCGCCCCGTTCCTGCAAGCGTCAGAAGATCCTCCATGTTATCCGGTACCTCTCCTCCGTAAACTTCCCGCATCCTCTTGCAGCAGGCGATTATATTCTTTGCCTTGTTGCGATAAAAGCCTGTGGAGCGAATATATTCACACAGCTCCTCATAATCCGCCTCTGCAAAGTCATCTACACTCCTATAGCGATCAAACAGAGGTCCTGCAACTATGTTAACTCTTGCATCGGTACACTGCGCCGAAAGCTGAGTAGCAATAAGCAACTCATGCGGCGTAGTATAATTCAGCGAACAAATCGCGGAAGGATACTTTTTTTCAAGCCCTTCAATTATATGTAAGGCGCGTTCCTTTTTCGTCATTTTTTATATTGTTGCTTCGACGAGCATATTCATATCATACATGCCTGCTCTTTTTCCTGCCATATACTTCGCCGCCTTTATAGCTCCGACTGCGAAAACCTCCTTGCTGTGTGCATGATGAGAAAGTTCTATAACTTCATCATTGCCTGCAAAGATGATCTCGTGATCACCTACTATTGTTCCGCCGCGTACCGCGCTTATTCCTATCTCTGTATTCTTTCTCTTGCGTCTTACGCTGTGGCGGTCAAACACATACTCCGCCGGATATGAAAGAGTCTCATCAATCGCATCGGCTATCGCAAGTGCTGTTCCCGAGGGCGCGTCTATCTTCTTATTATGGTGTCGCTCGACTATCTCTATATCGAAGCTCCCCTCCAAAAGCTTTGCAGCTTGTTTTGCAAGTGATATCAGAAGATTTATTCCAAGACTCATATTAGCAGAAAAGAATACTGGTATCTCCTCCGATGCAGCTTTAAATTCATTTTTCTGCTCTTCACTGTAACCTGTGGTGGCAAGGATAACAGGAGTTTTTGTTCTTTTACAGTAGCTTAGTATGCTCGTAAGACATGACGGGTGAGAAAAATCTATAACAACATCCGCCTTACCGTCAAATTCATCAATGGATCCGACCACAGGATAGGAATTTTTTTTCTCGGTATTTATATCCACACCGCAAACTATTTCCGTCTCGCTGTCCTCATCTGCCAGACGGGATATTACCTGTCCCATCTTGCCATTACAGCCGTTCATAATTATCCTTGTCATTTTTAGTATTTCTCCTTAATTTATATAAGACCGTGCTTTTTAAGTGTTTCGCGCAACTTTTTAGAGTTCTTTTCCTCCATCTCCGCAAGAGGCAGTCTCAAATTACCTGTATTCCATCCCATATATCTCATTGCCGTCTTTACTGGGATCGGATTTACCTCTATAAACAGATCGTTTATAAGATCAAGATATTTAAGCTGCATTTCACACGCTTTTTCACAATCACCGTCAAGGAATGCCTGACACATCTCATGCGTCTCATCCGGCATTACGTTTGCAAGAACAGATATAACCCCTTTTCCTCCAAGTGACATAACAGGCACTATCATATCATCGTTTCCTGAATATATATGTAATTCCGGAATCTCTGCTGCTATTTTTGCTACATATCCTATATTGCCGCTTGCTTCCTTTATTGCAACTATATTATCTATCTTCGAGAGCTCCTTTAATGTATCAATTGATATCGTCATGCCCGTTCTCGAGGGAACATTATAGAGTATTATAGGTATATTTACAGAGTTTGCTATTGTTGTGAAATGCTCCACAAGCCCTTTTTGTGTGGTCTTATTATAATACGGTGTAACATGCAAAAGCCCGTCCGCTCCGTATGACTCCGCTTCCTTTGAAAGCTTCACCGCGTGAGCTGTTTCATTTGAACCGGTTCCGGCTATAACGGTTATTCTTCCCGCCGCCTTTTCGCAAGTAAATTTTATCGCTTCAAGATGCTCAGGATCCGGCATAGTCGATGCTTCACCGGTCGTTCCGCAAATAACTATAGCGTCTGTTTTCTTTTCTATATGCCACTCTATCAGTTTTCCAAGCTCTTCAAAATTAGTTTTATTCCCGTCAAACGGTGTTATAATAGCTACAGCCGAGCCGGTAAACGGTAATACCTTTGCCATAATATAATCATTTACTCCTTTCCGAACTTTTAATCCATATATCCCTTAGCCGTTAATAGCTCAGCAAGTAAAACTGCTCCGCCTGCGGCTCCTCTTAATGTGTTATGACTCATTGATACCATCTTATAATCATACTGAACAGACTCTCTGAGTCTGCCGCAGGATATTGCCATACCGCCGTCGATCTCTCGCGCATTTCTTATCTGTGGCTGATCCGGCTGCTGGTCCTCTGTATATACATATATAAACTGCTTTGGTGCGTGCGGAAGCTTAAGCTTCTGTGGCTCTCCCTCATACGAGCGCCACATATCCTGAATTTCCTCTACAGATGGCTTATTTTTACTATCCTTAAATCTGAAGAAAATAGCAGCGGTATGTCCGTTAGATACGGGTACACGATAGGTCTGACACTCTATCTGAAGCTCATTTGACGGAACTATCTCACCATTTTCTATCTTACCTAATATCTTATTCGGTTCCACCTCGGACTTATTCTCCTCACCGCCTATATAAGGAATAAGATTATCCACCATTTCCGGCCATGTCTCAAATGTCTTACCCGCTCCGGATATTGCCTGATATGTTGTTACAAGCGCCTTGTCGATCGGATATTTTTCATTTATAACGGCCATTGCCGGAAGATATGACTGCAACGAGCAGTTTGATTTTACCGCAATAAATCCTCTCTTTGTTCCAAGTCTTTTTCTCTGTGATGAAATTATTTCAAGATGCTCCGGATTTATCTCCGGTATTATCATCGGAACATCCGGCGTATGACGGTGAGCGCTGTTATTTGAAACCACAGGACATTCAGCCTTTGCATATCTTTCCTCCAGCGCCTTTATCTCATCCTTTTTCATATCGACGGCGCAAAATACAAAATCTACCTGCTCCGCTATTTTTTCTACATCGTCCTGAGCACTCATTACTATCATATCAGAAACGTTTTCCGGTATATCTATATCCATACACCACTTTTTCCCAACCGCTTCTTTATACTTTTTTCCGGCGCTTCTTGGTGATGCTGCAACTACCTTTATTTCATACCAGGGATGATCATAAAGCAGTGTTATAAACCTCTGTCCAACCATTCCTGTCGCCCCTATTATACCTATATTATACTTTTTTTTCATTTTTCTGCCTTTCTCACTTACACACAAATTTTTCTTATATTATCATTCTTTTTATATTATGTCAAGTATTTAATAATATATTTTTTAACTTTTAAAAATATTATTGCAAAACTGAAATATTTGTGTTACAATATATAATGAATTAGTAGCAATTATATGAAAAAGGAGCGTGAAAAATGGACTATAATAAAATATGGGCGGATATTCAGGATGCTATTATGAGATCCATATTAAACGAGGTAAGTTATAAGATACATATAAAGTCTGCTGTACCGGTTCAGTTTAATAATTCGGTATTTACAATATCCGTTTCAAATCAGATAAACAAAACAATGATAGATTTCAGATTTAAAAATATTATCGAAGGAATATTAGAGGCATATACGGGACAAAAGATCACTCTTAATACCATCCTTGAAGAAGATAAGGAAGAATTTCTGAAAAAATCATTGATAGATGAAAAGCAGCCAATAAAACCATCAAGCATAGGACTTAATGAAAAACACACATTTGAAAATTTTGTAATAGGATCCTCAAACCAGCTTGCGGCAGCGGCAGCAATAAGCGCAAGTGAAAATCCGGGTCGTATATACAATCCTTTATTTATATACGGTAATTCCGGACTTGGAAAAACACATCTTATGTGTGCGATGGGTAATAAAATGATAAATGAAAATCCATCACTTAAAGTATTATATGTTACGACAGAAACATTTACCAATGAATTTGTTGACTGTATAAAAACACACCGCATGGAGATTTTCAGAAATAAATACCGAACAGTGGATGTTCTGCTTGTGGATGATGTTCAATTTCTCATAAACCGTGACGGAACACAGGAAGAGTTTTTCCATACCTTCAACGACCTTTACAGTCTTAATAAACAGATCGTTCTCACAAGCGATAAAAAACCGAGTGATCTCATTACTCTTGAAGAAAGACTCAGAACAAGATTTACACAAGGTCTTCAAATAGATATATCTGTTCCTGATTATGAAACAAGACTTGCAATACTTCGTAAAAAGGCAGAAGAAAACAACTTTGATATAGATGCAGATATACTTGAATACATTGCCGACATAATTCATTCAAATGTACGTGAGCTTGAAGGAGCTCTTATGCGTCTTATTTCAATGGCACAGCTTGAACACAAGGAGCTGACACTTGAAAATACAAAAAGCACAATAGACTCAATCCTTCCTACAGACGGAGTTGTTAAAATAACTCCTGATAAGATCATGGATAAGGTGTGCATAATCTATAACGTAACAAAGGACGATCTTATAGGAAAGAGTCGTGTAAGGCAGTTGGTTGTTCCTCGTCAGGTGGCTATGTATTTATGTTCAAAACTTACACACATGAACAACTCAATGATAGGCAACACTTTTGGAGGAAAAGACAGAACATCTGTTATACACAATGTGCAGAAGATAGAATCACTATTAGAAAACGATGAGGAACTTAAAAGAAATATAGATTATATAATAAAGGATCTTAAATCACTATAATTCATGGAAAAGATGTATATAAAGGGTTAATATTTTATTTTATCCTAAAATATGTAAATTCAAAATAGATATTTATACCTTTTTATCCACATCTGATGTTTAAATAAAATTGGCTTTCTAT
>JAFRDB010000043.1 GCA_017404065.1 Clostridia bacterium | reverse complement strand
TTTTTCTTCTTCAAATAAATTCTGTCGGTTTATCCCTCGAAATATAATATGGTACATTCCTGATTTACTGATTATTCTCGCCGGTCTGCTCATTTTTATCACCCTGAATATATTAACATATTTTTATCAATGTGTCAATAACAAATGTGACAAAAATGGCACGTCCCCCCCCCACTTTTTTACTCATAAGAATGCTCCTCTCACATTACTTTATTCCCAGACCTCTTTTGCAAGCCGGAAAACAGCCCAGCCCTTCGGCCAGCCGGTATACATCGTTGTATGTGTTATTATAGCAGAAATTTCCGCTTTTGTCACCCCATTATTCTTTGCATTCTGCAAATGGTACAAAAGTGAGCTGTCGGTGATCCCCGACGCCATGAGCGACACGACCGTTATGATGCACTTTGTCTTTATATCAAGCGCATCCTCGTTCCACACCTCGCCGAAAAGCACATCATCATTCAAATGCGCGAACATAGGCGCAAAATCACCGAGCTGGTCTCTGCCTGCCGTCTGTATTATTTTTTCACTCATACGTTCTCCTCCTTTCTTTTATTTTACTGTATAGCCGTTATTTGCCAGTTGCGCTTTTATATCACTCTCAGCCATCGATGCTGTTCCTCTGAAGCCGTCCTTTACCGTACTCTTTGATGCCGCGCTTCTGATTTCGGACAGTGAGCCTGATATCCCTGAGCTGCCCGATGTACAGAACGGGATTATCGTTTTTCCGTCCAGATCGTCCTTATAAGCTTCAAGGAATGTCAGTATTATCCTCGGAGCTTTGCCGTACCATATCGGATATCCGAGAATAACGGTATCATAGTCTGCAACGTTATCAAGGCTGCCGGTAAACTTCGGACGCATAGACGGAGTGTTTTGTTCGATATATGAACGCGTGGACGAATCGTAATAATTAAGATTCTCGTTCCCGTACGGCTCCTCGGGTACTATCTGCCATATATCCGCATCTGTCACACTCACTATGCTTTCGGCAAGCTTCTTTGTGCTGCCCTGAAACGAGAAGTATACCACGATAGTATCCTTTTTGGGCTCTCGAGCTGTTTCAGAAACCTCTACGGGAACGCACAACGGGAGCATACCGCTCCATAGAAAAAACCTGTCGCCTTTTTTCGCCTCAGTCTCCTGTTCGGCTTTCACTTCGAGCTTCCTGACCTCCTGCACAACACCGTTATCATCATAAGAAGCGTGATAGATCAATGCGTCAAACGGCGCATTATCGGTTTTCAAAACTCCTTTTTCATAAGTCATCGAAGCGGTGTAGCTTGTCTGAGCTGTCGCTTCCGCCACAGATCCAAACGAAACACAAGCCGTAATGACAGCTGCAAAAAACGCTGCTGATTTACCTATTTTCCCCATAATATCTCCTTAAAAATCCATTCCGCTCACCTTAAAAAGCTTTGCATCGGTCAATATTATATCATCATAAAATGCCATTATGAGCGAAGAGCCATCCGGTGCATTTTTGACCGCAACAGAGGTCTCATTTGCGGTTATTTCCGGCTCGGTAGCAAGTGATACGGCGGCTTGCGGCATAAAACACGCCGCCGCCAATATCATTGAAATATATTTTTTCAGCTTCATTGCCGATTCTCCTTATTTGCCGTAGCCGTTGCCCTTGAGCCAGTCCTTCAGCTGACCTTCGGTAGTAGAGCCGGTTCCGCGCATACCGTCTATGACCTTTGCCTCAGGAGCATACTTCTTTACATCCGACATTGCCTGCGAGATGCCGCTGCTGCCTGATGTGCAGAACATATATACATCCTTGTCTGAAAGATCATAGCTGTCCATAAAGGTATATATGATCCTCGGTATAGTTCCCCACCATATCGGATGACAAATCATAACTGTGTCATAATCGCTGAAGTTCTCTATTACATTTTTGATCTCAGGACGCGCCGTTGCATCATTCTGCTCCCGGTTCGCGCGGCAGTCCGAATTATAATCTATATCCTCCGCTGTGTATTCCTGAGCCGGAACGAGCTGAACAAGATCACCCTCAGCCGCTGCAGCTACCTTCTCCGCAAGCTTCTTTGTATTATTTGTACATGAGAAGTATACGACCAGTGTTTTTGATGATGCCGCCTCTGCTGTATCTGCTGCAGGCTCCTCAGTCGCAGCCGGCTCTGCTGTTGCCGCCTCCGGCGTCGCAGCTGCCGCCTCGGCTGTCTTTGTGATCGTGATCTTCTGTGTATCACCATCCCATGCCACATCAAAGCCGAAGCTCTCGGCGATAAAGCGTATCGGAAGCATTGTGCGCTCATTGATTATAGCAGGCGCGGTGTCAAGCTCCGATGCCTTGCCATTAAAATATGCAGTTGTGCTGTCGATAACAAGACGGATATTATCGCCGTTATAGTCAAGCGATACCTCTCTCTTTTCGCCGTCCCAGCCTACAGTTCCGCCCATTGCCTCGATTATGGCTCTGATCGGAACGAGCGTGCGCTCATTCACTATTACGGGGACGGTTCCCTCTTCATCTATCTTCTGCTCCGCGCCGTTCACCGTCATGACCGGGCTGCCTATCTGCAGCACTATCTCAGTCTTATCGGCTGACGCGTTTTTATCCGCCGCGCAGCCTGCTGCAACGAACACCGAGAAAACCATTGATAATACCAATAAAATCGATAAAGTTCTTTTCATTTCCGCATTCCTCCCTATTATTTCAGGTAGTGTCAAATCGACACCCCGTTTTTTGATTTTATTTTTATTAAAATCCTTGCTTTTACGAGGCTTTTGCATAATTTTGAATAAAAATATAGCAATAACCTCCCTTTTGCTGTATAATTGATTCAACAACAACAATTA
>JAFRDB010000042.1 GCA_017404065.1 Clostridia bacterium | reverse complement strand
TCAAGAGGGGAATACACCGTTTCGCAGGTTCGAGTCCCGTCTTCCGCTCCAAAGAGCGCGCGGCACAGTTATGTGCCGCTTTTTTTTACTTTAACTCAAGAGGGGAATGCACCGATTCGCAGGTTCGAGTCCCGTCTTCCGCTCCAAAGAGCGCGCGGCACAGTTGTGTGCCGCGTTTTTTTACTGACTTTTTCAAAACAGTTCAAGCCCTACTGCTGCGCTATCAATAGCTTTTTGAATCAAATAAACCGTCATTAAAGACGATACATAATAGAAAACTTGATAAAAGAGTATTGACATACCCTATTAAACAGGGTATAATATATTTTAAATAATATTATATTACTATGCTTGAATAAGTAGAAAAGAGGAAATATGAAAAAAACTTATTTGCAAATCATATTACTAACCCTTGGATCTATCATGTTTGCCGGTGGGATTTATTTTTTCAGAATGCCTAATAATTTTGTTGTTGGAGGCGCATCTGGTCTTGCTATTATTTTTTCTAAACTTTTTCCATATATAACAAAGGGACAGTTTGTTACCATAATCAATATTATTTGCGCAATCGCAGGATTTATTTTTTTAGGAAAAAGCTTTAGCTGGAAAACATTTTATTGCTCGATAGTATATTCTGTTGCGATAATGTTATTAGAACAGACAGTAAAGTTAGAAGCTCCTTTTACGGAAGAAACGTTTGCAGAACTTGTTTTGTCTGTAGTATTATGCGGAATTGGCGCAGGCATAGTTATAGATGCAGGAGGAAGCACAGGCGGAATAGAGATCTTTGCGCTGATTGTAAAGAAAAAAACGCATTATACGGTTGGAAATGCTTTGATGGTGTTTAATCTTATCATAGCAACGTGTGCAGCTTGGCTTTTTGGAATTCAAACTTGCTTTTTGTCCATAATAGGTGTCCTTGCTCATTCCTTGCTTGTTGATAAGGTAATACAATGGCTTAATTCAGAGAAAGTATTGCTGATCGTAACAGAAAGCGAAGAAGAAATACTAAACTACATTAAAAGTGAATTATCAGCTTGTGCAACTATTCTGAACGCTGTCGGTTCTTTTACAAACAAAGAAAGCAGATTTATTATGGTGGTTTTAAGTCCAAAGAAAGCATCGGCTTTAAAGAAAAGAATTAAAAGCCTTAAAAACGGAGATTTTGTTGTTTCTATGGACACATTTGATTTGATCGGAGGCAGGATATAAAAAATTGATGCAGCACGAAGCAGACGGAGGGACGGTCCGAGACCACTGAAAAAGTGGCTGTTTTCCGTCCGTTATCACCCTGAATTTGACAAATCACAATAAAAATCTTGAGATCGGCAGCAGCGTTCGAAGCTGTTGCCGAGGGTTGGGGTGCGGACATACCTTGTAACATAATACCTTTTGGTAGTGGATAGACATAAAAACCGTCAATCTTGTATCAAGATTGACGGTTTTTATGTCTATGCCTTTAGCTGCTTTTTCCGCGCATACATCAGCTCGTCTGCACGTTCAAACACAAACAGCACCTTTTTATCATTCTTCGGATCAAACTCAGACATACCGCTGGATATAACGATCTTGTTCTGACGCTTGTTTTCCTCTATTACCTCATTGAACTGCCTCATCAGGCTCTCACGTTGCATATAATCTCTGTCCTGCAATATCGCGACAAATTCATCGCCGCCCGTCCTGAATATCGGGCTGCGCTTGAATACATCGCATATAATCCGGCTTGCCGACATGATATGTTCATCGCCCGCTTTATGACCCAGGGTATCATTTATCTGCTTCAAGCCATTAACATCAAATACAACTACGGCAAATTCCGGTGACAGACCCTCCTCTATTTCAGCATCGATGCGGCTTTCCTCTACACCATAAGCATACTTCGTCTTTACTCCTGTGAGCGAATCGATATTTGCGATATTCCTTGCAAAATCCAGCTCCCGCTCTTTCTCCAGTCCGCGCTTTGTCATTATTGAAAAGTTTTTCATCATTACGCAGAGCGAGAAGGTCAGCAAGACGAAAACCACCATCGTACTCTCCGTGTCGACCCTGTTTATCCTGTTTATCTGCTGCTGCACATGAAGCTTATGCTTCTCTGTAAGCTGCTCATCTGTATCTGTGTACGCGCCGTAATACTTACCGATGTTCTCTGCGACCTCACCGGTCGTACTGCGGACATTATATCCCATCCATGTAAGCATTGATATAAGTATCGTCAGCAGCAACGCTACCCACACGATCATGGATCTGCCAAAACGACTGTCTGTGTGCTTTGCCAGCAGCCATCTTAAATAGATAAAACCCAGCACTCCCAATACAGCGAAAAGGAAGTATGATTCGGTTGCCATCGCTCCGCCGGAGAGCAGATTCGGCACCATTATCATAATGCCAAAGACTGACATTATTACCACGCCAAGTCCGCCGGTTATCATTTCCTCTTTATTTTCGCTAAGCTTCGCGATCTTGAACGTCGACGCGGAAACAAATCCATATATAATGGTCGCGCCGATCGTTGTAACATCAACTATCCAGCCAATTGCTGAACGTCCCAGAACCGGGATCACGACCGATACGGCAACTATCGCTATTACTGCCCTGTATGGCACATTATTCTTTCCCAGCTTTGCAAATCTACGCGGACACACTCCATCCTTGGCGAGCGCGTATATCAATCTGCTGAGTGCGATCATATTGCCTATAAGACTGGTTACAACGAGTGAAAACAGCACCATAATGAGAATAACGACTCCCGGTGTGCCCATATACCGATCCACCGCATAAAACGGCGGCAGTGCTTTTATACCCAATAAGCTTCCGCTTGCCGAAACATACTCAAACCAGCTGCGATATTCAGGCGGATATGCCGTTACCGAAAGAAGCATTACAAATATATAAAGCGCGGTTGATATAACTATGGCAATCGAAAATATCCGGAACACCTTTTTGGGCGCAAATTTGAACTCCTCTGCTGAATGCGATATGTTTTCAAAACCTATAAACGCCCACGATGACATACTTGCCACACTCATGACCTGAGCAAATATATTTCCGCCGGGCACAAAGAGCGGTTCAAGGGTTTTCGCGCCCTCTATGCGTCCTACGGACACTGCAAAGCATACCACAATACCGATCGTAAACACAAGCGCCATTGCGATAACGACGGCTACGGACAGGCGCTTACACTTTATACACAGCAGACCTATCAAAAGTATCGCAACTATAGTTATTAATATCTCACCGAAATATATCTCATAATTAAATATGCTGTAGTGAAAGCCGAACCGCAAAACATCACCAAAGAAGTATCTTGCAAACAACGGCACCGAAGTGGCATTCGCCCAAAAGATAGCCACGTAGGTCAGCATCATAAACCAAGCCGTCAGAAAGCCATAGTCATAACCGAATGCCACCTTCACATACGTATAGCCTCCGCCCGACTCCGGATAACGCATCAGCATATAATAATAATTTCGCGCTATAAGCAGCATTACAAGCATACCGAACAGTATGCCAAGCGAGCTGCCGAGAGGTCCGGCATGAGACAGGTATGTATTTCCCGTTACCACCATTGAGCCCCAGCCTATGGTCGTGCCTATAGACAGCGCCCATGCCCCGATCGGCGATATGTGCTTCTCCAGCGCGAGGCGGCTTACTCCATCCTGTGTTTTCATTTACTCGTTCCGTCCTTGTTACATATTAGCGGCTGTTGCATTCTACGATTACGCGATTTCAAATCAGTCTTTAGCAGCCTTTTGCTCCTCTTCTTTTTGTACAAGTATATTTTTCATTTCTCTCTTGTTCAGATACATGGCCGCGTCGGCACGTTCAAAAACATTCTCCGCTCCGATATCTGTCTCAACCTGAAATACCGCAAGACCGCTCGCTATCGTAACAGCTCCGCTGTCCATGTTTTCGGTTACGCGTCCGCGGAACTCCTCGAGCAGCGCATCACGATTATCATACGCGTCATCCATAAGAATAACAGCGAACTCGTCACCGCCTATTCTGTATATGCTGTTGCCTTTATAAACATCGCATATAAGCTTTGCGGCATCCCTGAGCAGCATGTCGCCCGCCTTGTGTCCCATAGTGTCATTAACACGTTTAAGCCCGTTAACATCAAGTATTACTATAGCAAATTTTATATTTTCGTCATTCTCCGCCGCCACGGTCAGCTCGTTTTCGTGCTTTACGTATGCATTTCTGTTCTTAACGCCCGTCAGATCATCGATCACAGCCATTTCTATCGCCTGTCCGACAGCCTCTTTATATTCGTTCTCATCCTGGATAGAGCTCGTTATATTCTTTATACCAACAACTATATGTCCGCTTTTTTTGTTTGCAAAATACACTGCCTTGATCATATAATAGCCGGTAAGACCGACCTTGGAGGATGTGAATTTGACCGTAAGCACACCCTTATCCGAAAGCTCGGAAAGCACATTCTCTTTTTTTATCGCTCTTGAAAGCCTGCTCAGATCAGACTTGTCCGCGCGCTTCATAAGATAGCGATATATCTCGGTAAAGAAATAGCGCCCATGCTTATCAAGCCATAGAAGTCCATCCTCGCTGCGTACTGAATATTTTAAATAATCCTCAGTCTCTGTCTCAGCAAAATACATGATCTCGTACTCACTATAAAGTGCCTGTATTATCGCGGCATACAGCCGGTTTTTTTCCTGCTGCAGCGTTACCTTTTCAGCATACTCGTTCTTTAAAGCCAGCGGCAGATCATACTTATACATATCAGGCGTATGCTCATACAGCTTAATCGCATGCGAAACGATCAGTACCACCATCAAAACTAACAGAACTATCATTCCGTTATATTGCAGTGATAACCTATACGTCTGCGGATTATTCATATCAATGACCGCATCTTTTACATCTTTTGCGATCAAAGCCAAGCCGATTGACATAACAATTGTGGCAACTATAATCACGATCACATGAATATTTTTCTTTTTCATATATATGATCATGAACTCCTTTCCCAAACTTATCCTTTAAAATTACCGAAATCTATTACTCTCTGGTCGTTCAGCTCTGCGAACTCAGCTTTTCAAGTCTCTCATGCTGCATACATATCTCCTCAAGAAGATCGCTGTGGTCCTCCGCACTTCCGCCTCTCAGATACTCCGTCAGCTCGGAGACAGGCCTTAGGATCGGATCAAGCGACAGATTTGCCAGCATGCCTTTGAGCTTATGCGCGCTCATAAACGCTGCCTCTGTATCACCGTTTTTCATTGCCTTTTCAAGCTCTCCGAACGTCGTATCTTCAATTGCCATTCCTACAAGTTTAAGGTACATTTCCTCTTTTTCCATGCACCTTGACAGTCCGTCCTTAACATTCGCACCGTATTCTGCGAGTGTTTCCAATGTTAACATACTGCTTCTCCTCCCCTACAATGCGATCGTTTCTTCAATAAGCCTGTCGAATTCCTCCGGTGAGACCGCCTTTGAAAAATAATAGCCCTGCACTATTTTACAGCCCATTTCCTTCAATATCCTGCACTGCTCTTCATTTTCCACGCCCTCCGCAACAACTGGCACCTTAAGCACCTTGGCTATATCTATTATAAGCTGGACTAATCTTAGACTCTTTTTGTTCGTAAGCATATTTCTTACAAACTGCATATCGAGCTTCAGCGTGTCTATCTCTACCTCATTAAGCATATTGAGCGATGAATAGCCCGAACCGAAATCGTCCATCTCTATTTTAAAGCCAAGCTCCCGAAGCTCTTCTATAAGTCTTATCATCTTGCTTGCGTCTTCCGCGTATACAGACTCCGTTACCTCCAGGAAAATATCTTCTGTCGTGAGGTCGTTTGTTTTTAAAATGTTGCAAAGCTTTTCCTTGATCCTCGGATCATAAATATCCATACGCGATACGTTTATCGAAATCGGAACGTTTATATTATATTTATCCTTCCATTTTCTTATCTGCTTGCCTACCTCTTTCCATGTATAGTGGTCAAGCAGCTGGATCAATCCGTTGCTTTCCAGTATCGGAACAAAGTCTCCCGGGTTTATCATTCCATACTTGGGATGCTCCCACCTTACAAGCCCTTCGGCGCTCGTCAGTACCGGAGTGTCGCCGCTTATATCGTATTTGGGCTGGTAATAAACCTTGAAATCGTGATTTTCCAGCGCTTCACGCATATCATGTATCAGCTGCTCGCTGAATTTGTCATTCTCATAAAGTATCTCATCATAAAACGTTACTCTGGTCGCGTATATGAGCCGCGATGATTCGCACGCCTTTTTCGCCCGCTCAAATCTTTTCTCAATGCTTATGTCGTTGTACTGCACCGTGCACACGCCCATGCCAAGATATGCATTGGGCATATCAAACAGCTCCGGCAGACCGTTTATGATTATATTCGCCATCGCGTTATAGTTGTTCTGATGCGGACAATATATTAAAAATTCATTATCCTCCGCCCTGCAGCCGACTCCTTTTATATCGCGCAATATCCCCTTTATCGTTTCGCCGACGTGACGCAGTATCTTCTTTGCGTAAACAACACCAAACAGCTCGTTAATAAGATGGAAATGCTCGATCTTAATAACCACCGCATCCATGTTTTTTTCCCTATGGTTTCTCTCCAAAAGCCGCGAATATTCATAAAAGAAGTCTTTTGTATATAGTCCTGTCATTGAGTCGCGCTCGGCGGACTGTATGATATGCGTATCCTCTGACATCTCTATGATCCGTCTTGCCCGCGCTAAGATAACCTCGGGTACGTCATACGGTTTTTTTATAAAATCAGCAGCACCAAGCTCAATACTTTGCAGCTCAGTAGTGACATCCGCCGTAAGCACTATTACCGGTATTCTTTCCGTGCTCTCATCACTCTTCAGTTCCTTTAAAACATCAAGTCCATTCATGCCCGGCATAACAATATCAAGAAATAAAAGGGATATTTCGGTAGAATGCTCGTTTATTAGTCTTAATGCTTCTTTTCCGTTTTCAACAAAAAGAACATTGTATTCCTTATCCAGAATGCTGCCCAACAGTTCTCTGTTTATAGGCTCATCATCCACAACAAGAACCGTTCTGCTTGATTTGTCGGCTCTAATGAACGCATTTTTCATATTGATCTCCATTCTATAGATATTACTGCAATTATACATATTTTATTATACCATACTCATACGCAAAATGCAAGAGATAGAATTGTGTTTTTTTGGATATTGACTTTCTTTACTTTTTGAGGTAGAATTACTATATATAAAGATTCATAGGAGGTTTTTATATGAAAAAAATTATCGACTTGGCTTTGTGCGCCGCAATATGCCTGAGCCTTGTATCCTGCGGCACAAAGACCGCAGAAACACCGACGGCAGATACGGCAAACGACTCGTCAAAGAATTATGTGATCGCTACAGATAAGGGCTTCAGCCCGTTCGAGTTCCAGGATGCTGACGGCAATATTGTCGGTATAGATATGGAGATACTTGACGCAATAGCGAAGGATCAGGGGTTTACGTATGATCTTCAATATATCGGCTGGGACGCTGCTATAGCTGCCTGCCAGGCAGGTCAGGCAGACGGCATGATCGCCGGCGCTTCAATAACCGAAGACAGAAAGAGCACAGGCTGGATCTTCTCAGACGGGTACTTTGACGCGACACAGGGCATGGCAGTCGCGGCGGACTCGGATATTACCGGCTTTGCCGATATGAAGGGCAAGAAGATGGCTGTCAAGAACGGTACGATGAGCAACGAGTATGCCGAGAGCATCAAGAACGAGTACGGCTTTAAGATAGTAACATTCTCAACATCACCAGATATGTACCAGGCAGTTATGGGCGGTCAGGTAGACGCATGCCTGGATGATACGCCGATACTTAAGTACAACATCAAATCAGGTGAGCTTGCCTTGAAGTTCGTTGAAGGCACAGAGAACGAACCGACTCGGTATGGCTTTGCGATCTTTGACAAGAGCAATCAGGAGCTTATCGACCTCTTCAACGAAGGTCTCAAGAATATCCGCGAAAACGGAAAATATGATGAGATAATCGCTGAATATCTCGGATAAATTATATAAGTCTTTAAGGGGATTGGTTTGTGCTGATACCCTTGATTTCTTTATTAAGGAGATATATAAATCGATTTCTTAAATAAAGTTTTATAGCTTATAACTGCGACAGCGGAGGTGATCGTCACGGGCAGAACATATATAGCCATAGACCTTAAATCATTTTACGCATCTGTGGAATGTGTGGAACGCGGACTTGACCCGCTTACAACAAATCTTGTCGTGGCGGACAAGAGCCGAACCGAAAAAACGATCTGCCTCGCTGTTTCACCGTCACTCAAAGCGCATGGGGTTGGCGGACGCCCGAGACTGTTTGAGGTCATTCAAAGAGTCCGCGAGGTCAATATAGAGCGCGAACGGCTTGCTCCACGCCATACACTTACCGGCGCTTCTTATGATGACACAAAGCTCAGACGTGAGCCGTCGCTTGCGGTCGATTACATTGTCGCTCCGCCGAGGATGGCATTTTATATGAAGTACAGCACCGATATCCATAAAATTTATCTCAAGTATTTTTCACCGGAGGACATACACGTCTACTCTATAGACGAGGTGTTTATCGACGTGACCGGATATCTTGACACATACAAGACCGACGCGCACGAGCTTACAATGCGCGTTATTCGTGATATCCTCAAGCAGACCGGCATAACCGCAACAGCAGGAATAGGCACTAACCTTTATCTTGCCAAGATCGCGATGGATATAGTCGCAAAGCATAAGGCGCCTGACCGTGACGGTGTGCGGATCGCCGAGCTGAATGAGCACAGCTACCGCAGATTGCTATGGGAGCATACACCGATAACCGATTTCTGGCGCATAGGCAGAGGCTACGCAAAGCGGCTTGCCTCTTATGGTATGCACACGATGGGCGATGTTGCGCTCTGCTCTATGGGCGGCAAGGACAGCTTCTACAATGAGGATCTGCTTTTTAAGATCTTCGGCATAAACGCCGAGCTGCTTATAGACCACGCATGGGGCTGTGAGCCATGCACTATGGCTGATATAAAGTCATACAAGCCGGCAAATAACAGTTTAGCCTCAGGCCAGGTCCTGCACTGTCCATACGACAACGAAAAAGCGCGGCTCATCGTTGCCGAAATGGCGGATATGCTCGCGCTCGATCTTGTGAACAAGCGGCTCGTTTCCGATCAGATCGTGCTAACTATAGGCTATGACCGCGAAAACCTTAATACCGAGGAAAAGCGAAGCGCATACACGGGCGAGGTCACGACTGACCGATACGGCCGCATAGTGCCAAAGCATGCGCACGGCACAGCCAACACCGGCGGGCACACATCATCTACAAAAAAGATCATCGATACCACCCTTGCGCTCTTTGACCGGATAACCGATAAGGCGCTTCTTATCCGACGTATCAGCATCACGGCAAACCACGTCATACCCGAGGCTGACGCGAATCAAAAGCCGGCATACGAGCAGATTAGTCTTTTTGATATTGCGTCAGCTGAGCCGGAAGAAACGAGTAAGAAGGCTAACGAGCGCGAACGCAGCGTGCAGGATGCGATACTCGAAATAAAGAAAAAATACGGTAAAAACGCAATTATAAAGGGTATGAATCTACAGGAGGGCGCGACATCTATCGATCGCAATGCGCAGATAGGAGGGCACAAGGCATGAACGAGAAATATAAAAAAATAATCGATCTCCCCCGCCCCGCGTCACGCCATCCGCGTATGTCCGCATCAGACCGCGCGGCGCAATTCTCGCCGTTTGAGGCGCTCACCGGTCACCGCGAAGCGGTACACAAAACAGAGAAGGTTTCAGAAACCGGACCGAAAAAAACGAAAATTAAAATACTCACGGAGAACGCAAATGAGTGATAAGGAAACAATAATAAAATATATAGGCAAGCGCTGCCGCGAATTACGCCGCAAAAGCGGGATGACCGTCCAAGAATCCGCCGACAAAGCCGGAATTTCTCTGAGGACGCTTGAAGCATACGAGCTTGGCGAGCAGGAGATGCCGACATCGGTTGCAATAAACCTTGCCGGTATATACCGCACAACACTTACTAAGCTCACTAACTACCGCTTTGCGCTGAAAGATTTAGAAATAGAGCTGCATCGGCATGAAAATGAATAGTACAGTTTTGGAGTCAAAAACCGCTGTTATTTTATAAAAAAAGAATTTGATGCGAAAATATCATCTTGACAAGAGTAACAAAACATAGTAAAATTATTATAAGATTTTTAAAAGGAGGACTAATTACATGAAAAAAGCACTTTTAGGCATCATGGTTTTTATAACAACCGCGATCATCGGCGTAGCGGCCCATGCCGAAGATACCGTACAATCGACATACGTGCAGAGCTACGGTGACACGACCTACACTTGCACGGACACGTTCACTGTAGCTGAAAAAGTGTCTTCGGATGTCAAAGGACTGCCGGGGTCTACGGTAAATGAGGGTTTTATTTACCGTTTCGCTATATATTATGATAAGATCTATTATCTTACCGGCGAGCAGGGCACAAGCGACGTTATAGGCAGCATTTACAGATGCAACATCGATGGTACTGCTAATGAGCTTCTCGTTAATGATGCGGAGATATCCGACTTCTGGCTGTCAGACGGTTGTCTTTATTATACGGTGTTCCGGGATTGGGACAACTATTACGGACGTAATCTCAACGGCGGTATAATGAAGGTCAATCTCAACACAGGCGCTTACGGTCGTATCGTTACTGACAGTGACGCATATCTCATAAATGTTCTCGGCGATAAGCTTTTCTATTATTGCTATGAAAACGATGTGTATTGTATGATGAATTCAAACGGCGCTTACCTTGGCATGATCTCGTACTCTGATGTTGAGGTATATTCGGACAGGATCGCAAACGGCGGCGCGTATATAGGACTTGATAATAATATATATTCCATGGATTGGAACGGTTCAACAAGATGGATAGGCACCACGCCGGACACTGTCAACGGCTATGAGGTCTATGAGAATTCATGCTGGGTTGAAAACGTAACAGGCGGTTATATTTATTATACAATTGAATTCTGGAATCCGTCTTTGTCATACCGCACAGTACCAAATACAGCGTTGTACAGAATGCCGGTCGGCGGAGGTAACAGCACGCTTGTTTCTATGTGGTATATTTCATAACGATCATTATTTATCTGTTTTTTCAAAACGTACCAGGGGCTGCTGCATTTTGCGCAGCCCTTTTTGTCCTTAAAAGCCGGTATCAGAGCTAAGGGAGCTGATCGTTTCACTGCTCGCCATGCTTCCCGGCTGGTCGTTACGCTTTGCTTCACTGCTCGCCATGCATCCCGGCTGGTCGTTACGCTTTGCTTCACTGCTCGCCTTGGCATCCCAACTGTGGAGCCCATCGAACAGTGCCGAAAACTCGTCCAAAACGTGCGGCAAAATGCCCCATGCGGTTTGTTGTTCCGCATGGGGCTGAGTTAAGTCGATTTCTTGTTATTATTGAATTAATTTGAAAATACACTTTAATATCGTTTATATATTGGACCTCTTGTATTAGCATCTACAACGACAACGACCAGTTTGCCATGATCAACCGTATATATTATTCTATAAACACCTACTCTAAGCCTAAAATATCCGCTTCTTCCTTCTACTTTCTTTATATCACCATTATGTGGTAGATTGCTAATAGCATCAAATATCAATGCCTGTTGGCTCTTTGGCTGTTTAATGATGAATTTTTCAGCTTTCTTTTTGATTTCTATGCGGTATTCGTTCATAGTCCCAATTCTTCCTTAAGCTCCTCTAATGTTATAGTTTCATCTTTATCGGGGCTTTCATCATTTTCATATTCATCGACCATTCTTTGACAAAATAACATATCTTCGATTTCATCATCCATCTGAACGCCTTTTAAAAAACCTACAATATAACCAAGCTTATATTCCGGTATCGTATCAAGTAAAGCGATTGCTTGTTCTTTATTACTCATAAATATCACGCTCCTTTTCTTCATTATACACTAAGTATCAGAAAATATCATATGAAGGCTATCTAAGCTTTTCATTACAAAACTCTTTTAACTCAGGTATATCGTAAATTGCAGTTTCCCATAGAATGTCTGTGTCGATTTCTCCATAATTATGAGCTGCTATATTTCTCATTGCTTTAATTTCACGCCAGGGAATATTATTATTATCTGATTTGAATTCATCACTTAGATTACCTACAAGTTCGCCTATTTGCAGAATACACATTGAGATCGCATTTTTAACCACAAAATCTGAAACAAATGCTTCTCTGGATAAATTAAAACGATCAATAGTTTCCTGAATTTCATCCGCATATTGAACTATCTTCATTAATAGGATTCTATCTCTATTGCTCATAAAGCACCACCTCATTATTTATGGAATCTTTTATAAGCGAATTCTCAAGTGAAGAATAGGTAATAACATCTACCGGCTTGTTTAGTCTATCTTCCAAAGAGCCTATGAAAGAATTAAACATAATAAGCCCGCGTATATTGCCCTTATCTATCAATAGGTCAATATCGCTTTGCGGTGTAGGACTGCCATTGCAATATGAACCGAATAATGCTGCTTTTTTTACACCGTATTGTTTTGCAACATCGCTGACTATATCCTTTATTTCGCTTATACTATATACAGAATCTGTCATAAATTATCCTCCTCGTATTATCATTCGAATTTATAAAAGTATTCTATTACGACATATTTATCTTTATCTGATTCATCAATTTCGTAATCATAAGGGCTTACAGTATAATCATCCCAATCTCTAAAAAAGGGATAAACAGATATGTTTTCAAGTTTCGCCTCGGAATTGTTCTGCAAAACATATTCTTTTACAGCAGATGATCCGCCGTCATATTTAATGACACTGTTTCCGATAATGTGCAGCCAATAGACATCTGACAATTCAATTTTTGTTGCGATTTCTTCGCATCCATCAGGAGTGTTTATTGATTTTAGCTTCAGATAAAATGGTATTTTCCATAATAAAGTTGCTGCAACAAGTGTAACTATCATAACGCCAATTATGAATGTTAAAATCCCTTTAATGTTATTCCTCTGCGATGATTAATTCTTCAAGACTATCACCTCTTATGTCGGAATCTTAATAATATAAATTTGTGGAATATCAATACCATTATTATAACATCATGTCAATCGGTTTGTCAATGTTTTATTTTAAACGTGAATAGGAGATATGTCTCATTTAAAATCCTAATTTCTCAATCTACATAAAATCACGTAAATATGCTAAAATCTAATATATTTACGTGAAATTGCATGGTGGAGCTGAGGCGGCTGGTCGGTGGCTTTGCCGCCTGCTCGCCATGCATCCCGGTACATGCCGGGTTTCATAAGCTACGCCATTTGTTGCCTTTGGCAACATGGCTATTGAATGTTTTACAAACATTCAATTTGCGTCCGCTTTTTATCATTCGACGATCAGCCCACCGGAGTATGATTATCATACCTTACATTTATTTTTCATTTTAATGAAATATGTTGATTTATGTTATATTTTATGCTATAATTCTACCGTTCTGAAAAGAACCATTGAAAGGCAGAGATAAACACAATAGATTACAATGGAACGGTTAGCCGCTTCCGGCACACAACTCTTAATGAGTTAATAATGTGTGCAACTCCGATATCGGAGCTAAGGGGGTGAGCAGACTATGAAGAGAATTATTCTTAAAGTTTTAGAAATAATACTTTATACTATAATAATCCTTATAGCTTTCGCTATAAAAGCAAAGTAGCCGCTCCATAAAATCGACCAAATAGGAACGGCTACACAAAAGTTTCTAAGCGGCTGACCATACATCTGTTGTACGCTCTGCCTTTCTTTGTTTATATTATAACATTAGTATCATGCGCTGTCAAGTGGAAATTTTTAATTTACGGATAGTTTACAAATTCATTGAACTTGTAAAGCCTTTTTTTAACATCAAATCCAAGTCACGCCACCGGATTTTACTTGATTAATCAAAAGTCATGACAACCACCCGCATTAAGGTTATATTTTCCAAAGACACAAACGATCTTTTCTACGATCTCAAAATCATCAAGATCACTTGCTAAGATGTTCTGTATTTCAGATAATGCTTTAATAGCTGTAGTATCTGCTATTTCATCAGCATTGATTACAATGTCAGCAAGTCTGCTGTCAATAATATCGTGTATGCTTTCCTTTAATAGTTCAAGCTTTATATTCATTGTGTCCTCCTGAATGTATTGATAATATAATAATATCATATACTATGCCAAAAGTCAACTGCGCGCAGTTAAACTTTTGACAGTTATTTAATGTACAATTGTTTTATACTTTTCAGCAGAGAGGAAAGAACGGTAATGATAATATGCGAAGCTATTGCACAGAGAATATTAATTCTTTGCGATGAACGCGGAATAACTCCTAATAAACTTAGCACAATATCAGGTATGACACAATCTACAATAAATAACATTTTAAATACCGGCAGCAATAACCCAACAGTTTCAACGGTTAAGAAAATATGTGATGGGTTAGAAATAACATTGTCAGAATTTTTTGATGATGCTGTTTTCAACGAATTGGAACAAGAAATAAAATAAATGAATTACTACAAATACTGCTTCCGGACGTGAAATCGGCACGATTCGCTATTTGGAAAATCAACTTTTCCAAAACGCAAAAAATCACGCCACTAAGCCATTTCTGGGCATTAGTGACGTGAAATCGCCTGATGGAGCTGAGGCGTACTTGCCGGGTTTCACGTCCGCTTTTAATATTTATGCTAAATCCCGGTGGGCTGACCGGAGTACCCTCGCATTTCTATTATAATAGCATTATAACACAAATAATTATCTTTGTAAAGCCTTTTTTAATCATCAAATCCCAGTTGTTATTACAAAAATCTTAGACATGTATTGATTTTCTTTGAAACTTATGTTATAATATTCATATTAAAGATGATAATAGAGGTCAAATATGAATATAATACTTGAATTATTAAAAGAGTTTTTGCTGCAGATTATATGTACTATTGTTTTATCCAGTTTCTTAATTACGAAATTACATACAACTATTCGTTCTAAATCAATTGGTATAAAAAATATACATAAACGAGGAATGAATGTTAAAAATTTAGAAAAATCAATTAAAAAAGCTAGTATAATTAAAGTACTTGCTTTTATGCCATATTATTTTACCTTTGATCACAAAGAATTATTAGTAAATAAAGTTAGAGAGGGGTGTTCATTGCAATTTTTGGCATGCAATAAGGATTCCTTATTGTTAAAAGAGCTATGCCAAATTGAAAGACATGTTGATAATGATATTGCAGATTTGTTTGACCCGTTTACGAATTTATTGGAAAGTATAAAAACTGATGCAGGTGTCGATACAACAGGCAGCATTGAATTAAGAACATATAATACCGAAATTCGCAACCCTGTAATTATATGCTGTGATAAAGATGGAAAAAAATCGGCATTTCTTACAATATCAATGCCACCTAAACGTTCCATTGATGCTGTTATGTTAGAATATGTAGGAGACGGCTGCGATTCTGTTATAAATTATTTTGACGTTATTTGGAATAGGCATTCCGAACATGTAGCATTGAAATTAAAATAGAATCCTCGTAAAAGTAATATCACTGCACCTGTTTTCAATATTGGCGCTGTTACTTTATTAGATTATTACGGTTTATATAATCTGTTCATTCAACTGTCATGTGTATATGTAAAAATGTAAAAAAGTTTATTTGTAGGGTGTTAGCGATAACGCTTTACATAGTAATTATCTTGGTTGCATTTGCGACTAAAGCAAAATAACCGCCCCTCATCGGCCAAAATGTAGGCGGTTATTCTAAACTGTAAAACATTTGGCTGACCGTACATCTGTTGTGCGCTCTGCCTTTCTTTGTTTATATTATAACATTAGTATCATGCGCTGTCAAGTGGAAAATCTTAAATTAACGAATAGTTTAAAAATTCATTCCTCATGTCATTTTTTATAAAATCATTGACATCTTTCAGCAAATGTGTTATTATAATCTCACCACACAAATTTAATATTTCTCATAAACACTGGCATGTGTTTTTTGCTTATGTAAAAAAATGCATACTCTATTTTCGCATACTTGTGTTGTGAGAAGAAATTTGTGTGGTAACAAATCGAGGTAATGCATTTTTTAGTGTGTTGCTTCGGTGACACACTTTTTTAATTCAAATTTTCAAGGAGGAATGCATTATGTTTAATGACAAGATCAAAGGTTTATTGGTAGGCTTATTGGCTGGTTCAATGCTTACCGGCGGACTTGTATTTGCAAGATCGGGAAATCAATGGATAGATGCTTCATATGATAATATAAAGCTCTATGTTAATGGTTCCAAGGTTGACACTTCATCAAATGAGCCGTTTATCTACAATGGTTCGACTTATCTGCCTGTAAGAGCAGTAGCAGAAGCATTAGGACAAAATGTAGACTGGGACAGGAATACAAAGTCGGTGTATATAGGTTCAAATCCCAATAATGTTACATATCTTATGGATGTTTGTCCACCTTATGAAACAGGCGCTATAAGCGAAGATGGTTTTTATATGGCTGGGAAAAAATACACTCACGGTTTTTCTGCTTGGTGGTTTGAGGATGATGTCGCCTTTTTTAATCTTAATGGTAAATACTCAGAATTAAATTGTGTAATTGGTCATGTCGATGGATGGGGAGACAGGGACAAAACGGTTACATTTTATGTTGATGGAAAAGAAATAAAAGAAGTAGATATAAAAGCTGGAGAGATGCCTCAAACAGTTTATGTACCATTGAACTATGGATTGCAATTAAAAATACGAACAAATGTTAATGGACAAAATTATGAAGTAGGAATTGGAGAAATTACAGTCAAATAGAGCAGCAGAGGTAACTTCATATATAGAGGTTACCTCCTTCTAATTTATATTTTCTTAATAAAACGTAATAGATTAAAGAAAATCTTTACACTTTTTTGATTATCTTGTTAATGACATAGATTAATATGTTTTAAAACGTGAATGGGAGATATGCCCTACTGGAAGCCATAATTCTTTAAAAGTATAAAAAATCACGTCCCTGTGCCGTTTGTGGCACATCGGGACGTGAAACCTCTTTTCAGTAGTTTTACTGCGTAAAACCCACGCTACGCGCGTCCCGACATTTCAGTAGGGGCGTAAGCGCCCCCGAACGCAAGCGTTCGCCCGCCTTCTTGCGGGTACGCCTTTCGGGTACATGGTGGAGCTGACGAGAATCGAACTCGTGTCCGAAAACAAATCCACCCAACTTTCTCCGGGTGCAGGTTACGAATTAAATTCCCTATACAAACACCTCATAACCAGAGCAAATGTATAGGTAGGCTCGTTAGTCATGACAGGCTACGAGTCGTGCAGAACTTCCGTTCTGCTTACCTGTTCACGTTCACCACTTAAAATGATGCCTCATGCCGATGCCGTGGTACTCACCGGGGGAGACAAAAGCTGCAATTAGGCAGCTAAAGCAAATTCTCTATCGTTTGCGTTTATATTTAAACTTAGTCCTTGTTAAAGCGGCTGAACTATCCGCTACCCGCTTATCGAGCTTCCTCGTCCCCGTCGAAGCCATTGCAGCCCCATGGAGTATCTAAAGTATAACATAAGTTTATGTTATTTGCAAGTATTTTATACTATGTTTTTGTAAACTTTCTGTTAACCGGACAGTCGGACGCTATTTGTTATCCGCCGGACAAATTATCAATCCTTATGATGACGTTTGCACCTATATATTATCTGATCGTGTCCGGCGTGTCCAATGTATCTGGGCTGTTTTAACATACAGATAGAATTATACTTTATTCTTCTTTAACATAAACCATAATATCCTCAACATTGCAGTCAAGAATTCTACACAGGTCATTTAATGTGACTGTTGTTATAGGTCTGTTATGCTTTAATCTATCAAGCAGTCCACGGCTTATGTTGTATTTTGTTATTAGCTTATAGGTCGTTACACCTTTTTGTTCTAATGTTTTATAGAACGGTTCATATGAAATCATAAATAACACCCTATACAATAATAAAATATACTTTTATTATTGACAATTACCGATATATAGGGTATAATTTAAATGTGATTCTACAGGAGGTTTCTATGAACATTAAGCTTGAACTATTAAAGGACTGCATACATGACATTATTGACAGCAGACTTGCTGACATTGAAATCAATGCTGATGAAATAGCAGATACTACAGCTATCAAGGCATTATCTGAAATACAAAACATCTTAGCAAGTGATCTTGATGATTTTGAGATTGTAGAAAAGATTGTTTGTGTCTTTGAGAAATATAACCTTAATGCAGGTGGTTGTCATGACTTTTGATTAATCAAGTAAAATCCGGTGGCGTGACTGGGATTTGATGTTAAAAAAAGGCTTTACAAGTTTAATGAATTTGTAAACTATCCGTAAATTAAAAATTTCCACTTGACAGCGCATGATACTAATGTTATAATATAAACAAAGAAAGGCAGAGCGCACAACAGATGTACGGTCAGCCAAATGTTTTATAGTTTAAAATAACCGCCTGCATTTGGAAGATGAGGGGCGGTTATTTTGCTTTAGTCGCAAATGCAACCAAGATAATTACTATGTAAAGTGTTATTGCTAACACCTTACAAATGAATTTCTTCATTTGCACCACCACCTTCCTCTGATTTGATAGAAGGGTGTATAGATATTAACTATACAATAGTGGCTAACCGTCCTGTAATCTATTGTGTTTATCTCTGCCTTTCAGTGGCTCTTTTCAGAACGGAAGAATTATAGCACAAATTATAACATAAATCAACAGATTTCATTAAAATGAAAAATAAATGTAAGGTATTATAATCATAATCCGGTGGGCTGACCGTCGAATGATAAAAAGCGGACGTGAAACCCGGCAAGTACGCCTCAGCTCCACCATGCAATTTCACGTCCCGATGTGCCACAAACGGCATAGGGACGTGATTTTTTATACTTTTGAAAAATCGCAGTTTTCAGTAGGGCGTATCTCCCATTCACGTTTGATATTAAAAAATAATATTGACTTTTAAACTAAATATATGTATAATTAGAATAGAAAAATGAAGGGAGATTTAGTCATGCCTACACTAAGTATTTTCTTTGGAATTATTGTAAAAATGTATAATGAAAAAGGCGGAAAACATAATATGCCTCATATTCATGCAGAGTATCAGGATGATAATGTTGTTATGGATTTGGATGGGAATATCATCGAAGGAAGTCTTCCGAAATCCAAACTGAATCTTCTTACCGCATGGATACAGATACACAGAGAAGATCTTGAAGCTAATTGGAAACTATTATCCGATGGTGATGGCTATTTCAAGATCGATCCTTTGAGATAAGGAGGGTTTCATGAAATATCCCAAAGTAATTGATGTTAAGCCCAAACAGGACTACACTATAATAGTGACCTACGAAACCGGCGAAATAAAATCATTTGATGTCTCGCCGTATATTTCAGGCAACTGGTTTGGTAAACTCAAAGATCCTGATGTTTTTAAAACTGTACACCCTTGCGGAGATACTGTTGAATGGAGTGATGGGCAGGATATTGCGCCGCATGAGCTTTTTGAAATGTCGGTTGCTGTATAATTATAATATTTAAAATGTGGAGTGACTTTAAGTATGAGTTTTAGCGAAGTTATAACAACTCTTATTTTTGATGGAAATCCAAATGGAATGATTATGTGTGAACTCTCCAACTGGAATGGGCGAGTATATAAAATCTCCAGAAGTGAACTGAATAAATTTTCGGAACGGGATGATTCAAGCTCTACCGGTGTATATTATTTATTTGGTAAAAATGAATATAATGCATGTGACGTGGGGACGTACCATTTTTGTCACGTTTGTTATTGACACATTGACAAAAATAAGTTAATATATTCAGGGTGATAAAAATGAGCAGACCGGTGAGAATAATTAGTAAATCAGGAATATACCATATTATATTTCGAGGGAAAAACCGACAGAATTTATTTGAAGAAGGATGTCAAAAAATGTACGTCCCCAAATGTTAATTTTATGCTATGTTTTTATAAACTTTCTGTTAACCGGACAGGCGGACGTTATTTGTTATCCGCCGGACAAATTATCATTCTTTATGATGATGTTTGCACCTATATATTATCTGATCGTGTACGGCGTGTCCAACGTGTCCGGGCTGTTTTAACATACAGATGGTATCATATACAAATTAGTTATTATACATCTATCTTTTCAACTTCTGCTTCAAACTTCTTTATTTCGCAATTTATCAAATACAAAATCTCGCCATTAATAGAACGTCCATTGTAATCAGCTATATATTTAAGCTTAGTGAGCATTTCTTCTGTACACCTTAACCCTATGTGTTTATTTTTTTCTGCCATATCTATACCTCATTTCATACTTAGATTAAGTATAGTTTAGCATCTTTTTAAGATTATTTTTAAAAATGTACTTGATTTAAGTACACAATTATTATATAATATGTACTATATAACATAAAGGAGTAATCTATGAACATCAAGCTTGAACTATTAAAGAGCAGCATACATGATATTATTGACAGCAGACTTACTGACATTGTGATCAATGCTGATGAAATTGCAGACACCACCGCTATCAAGGCATTATCTGAAATACAAAGCATCTTAGCAAGTGATCTTGATGATTTTGAGATCGTAGAAAAGATCGTTTGTGTCTTTGAGAAATATAAACTCAATGCAGGTGGTTGTCATGATTTTTAAACTAAGAACATTAAAAAAACGTATTACTTAACTTAGTGATTTATTGTTGACAACTATGTCCAGTAATGATAAAATATAATTAATCTGACTAGCTAAAATCTCACAAAAATGATTTAGGGAAGACACAACCAATTAAAGGTAAAAAAGAATGTTTTTGAAAAGCTAACACAAGGAGGCTGTTGCAAAAAATGCAACAGCCCCATTTTCACACTATTTCACCTATCAGTCTCTCCACCGCTGCAAAAGCATCCTCAATTATCGGAGACAGAGGCGCAAAATATGCCTCGTAACCTGAATTTACTTCAAGCTGAACAACCCAAGCGCCTGCAGCAGAAGCACCATGAGCATCGCGGGAGCTACAAACCGTATCATGATTATATACAGAGTGCGGCGCGAGAACTTCACACCCGACTTTTCAACTTCGTCAATAACATAATCGGGCTTCATTATCCAGCCGATCAGTATACACGTACCTATCGAAACGATCGGCATTAAGCAGTAGTTGCTGATATAATCAAGGATATCAAGCATCTGCGCTATCGTGCCGTTCGGCAGTTTGAACTCAAAATACATGAGATTATAGCCAATGCAGACAACAATACCAACACCGAGCGCTATTACGGTCTCTATAATTACTGCTTTTATCCTTGAAAAACCGAACTTGTCGATAACGCTCGATACAACCGCCTCCATAATGGACACCGCACTGGTAAGCGCCGCGAAGAGTACCATCGCAAAAAACAGGATCGCAACGAATGTTCCCGCCTTGCCCATTGAATGGAATACCTGCGGAAGCGAAACAAACATGAGTCCCGGTCCTGACGCTTCCATACCCTCGCGTCCCATGAACACGAACACTGACGGAATAATCATTACGCCGGCAAGAAACGCAACCACGGTATCGAACAGCTCTATCTGGTTAATAGACTTTACAAGGTTTGCATCATCGGGCACATAAGAACCGTATGCTATCATTATACCCATTGCAACACTGAGACTATAGAACATCTGTCCCATAGCATCAACAACGGTGATCACGAGCTTTGAGAATGTCAGACTGTTCAGATCAGGTATAAGATACACCTTAAGCCCGTCAAATCCGCTGCGCACAACTCCGTCCGCACCTTCACTCTTTATTGTAAGCGAAAATACCGAAATGACAAGTATAAGCAAAAGCAGTACAGGCATCAAAAACTTTGACATACGCTCTATGCCCTTATCAACGCCGCGGGCAACGATGACCGCACAAAGCGCAAGGAATATGCAAAGGAATACTATAGGCTGCGTTATGCCTGATAAAAATCCGGTAAAGTATGATGTGTCTGCCGCAGCTGTGCCGGCGCCGGTACAGTATACTACGAGATATTTTGTTACCCATCCGCCGATCACACAGTAATACGGCAATATCATCATTGGTATGATCGCAGCAAGGTAACCTAAAAATCCGCTCTTTTTATTGACCGCTTTATATGCAGTCAGCGGACTTTGCTTGGTTCTCCGCCCTATCGCGATCTCAGTCGTCAGCAGAGTAAATCCAAAGGTTAATACAAGAATGATATATACAACGAGGAACAGTCCTCCCCCGTCCTTTGCGGCAAGGTATGGGAACCGCCAAAGATTACCCAGCCCCACCGCGCTGCCCGCCGCGGCAAGCACAAAGCCTATTGATCCGCCAAATGAATTACGCTTCTTTTCCATACTTATGACCATTAAAACCTTTCCCAATCTTGTACGCTTCTGTTGATTATATCTTTATGTTCCCTATACCGCCTTACGGCATCAATCCTCCTGCTTATATCTGCGTCCGTTTATCAGCACAGTCATACCGAATTTAGGCAGCGCAAGCATACGCTTTGCTCTCCATGGCTCTTTCTTTAAGCGGTAGAACCATTCCAGTCCGTGCTTGCAATAAAACTCCGGCGCACGCTCAGCAGTGCCGGCGAACACATCAAGACTGCCGCCGATCCCCATCGCCACACGAACCTTGAGCCGGTCCGCGTTACGTGCAAGCCACTGCTCCTGCTTCGGCGCGCCGAGGCATACAAACAGCAGATCCGCACCCGTAGCATTTATCTCTTCAACTATTGCCGGCTCATCCTCCGGCTTAAAATATCCGTTATGCGTGCCTGCAACGCGAAGTCCCGGGTATTTCTCTATCAGCTTTTCCCTTGCCATTTCCGCAACGCCGGGCTTGCTGCCAAACAGATACACGCTATGATCGGTGTCCTTGATACGATCGAGCACCTGACAAGCTATATCATAGCCCGCGGCACGTTCCGATATCGGTTTTCCGAGTATCTTTGACGCGTACACTACACCTATTCCGTCAGCCGTAAGCAATTCGGCATCGTTGAGGAGCGCGCAAAACTCCTCATCCTTATACGCGTTCATTATTATTTCGGAATTGGGCGTATACACCTTATGCAGCTTATCCTCATCAAAGAAACCGATTATCCTGTCCGCTGCCTCATCAATGGTGACCATATCTACATTTACGCCGAGAATATTGACCTTGTTATTCATGCTTATCTCTCCTGTAACGGTATATACTCCTTTGAATCCACAATCGACTTGTATGCAGGTCTTATTATCCTTGAGCAGCCGATCGTTTCTTCAAGCCTGTGCGCGCACCAGCCGGGTATTCTTGAGATAGCAAATATCGGCGTATACATCTCCGGCGCGATATCAAGCATTTTATAAACGAAGCCGGAATACATATCCACATTGGCGCACATATATTTTTTACTGTTCTTTATCCTATAGAAGCATTCGGGCGTAAGCTTTTCAACGGTATTGTAAAGCTTGAATTCCTTATCCCATTCCGGATTTTTTGCCGCAAGCCTTGCTGCGCGCTCCTTAAGCAAAACGCAGCGCGGATCGGAAAGAGTATATATCGCGTGACCCATTCCGTAAACAAGCCCTGTCCGGTCATAAGCATCCTTTTTCAGTATCTTTTCGATATACGCTTTTACCTCGTCTTCATCCGCCCAGTCCTTGACATGACTTTTTATATCCTCCATCATACCCATTACCTTGGCATTCGCTCCGCCGTGCTTCGGTCCCTTCAAAGAGCCGATAGCGGCGGCTATTGCACTGTAGGTATCAGTGCCCGATGACGAAACGACTCTGGTTGTAAATGCCGAGTTGTTACCGCCGCCATGCTCTGCCTGTACCATCATCAGAACATCCAACGTCTCCGCCTCATCGCGTGTAAATTGATTGTCGGGTCTGAGCATAAACAATAGGTTTTCCGCCGTGGAAAGCTCCGGTTGCGGATGATGGAGATGCAAGCTCTCCCCGTCATAGTAGTGCCGTTTTGCCTGATAGCCGTATGCGGCAATGACCGAAAGACTTGATATGAGCCTTATCGACTGACGCATGATATTTGCGACCGATATTTCGTCCGGATTATCGTCATACGAATATAAGGTGAGCACGCTTCTGCCAAGCTTGTTCATTATGTTAGATGACGGCGCCTTGAGGATCATGTCCTCAGTAAAGCCCTCCGGAAGCGGTCTGCACTCTCCCATAAGCTTATTGAACCGGTCAAGCATAACTTCGCTCGGAAGCTTGCCGCATAAAAGCAGGAATACGACCTCTTCAAATCCGAACCGTCCATCCCTTTCACAGCTTTTTACAATATCATTTATATCATAGCCGCGGTATTCAAGATGACCTTCGATCGGGATTTTATTCCCGTCCTCAAACCTGTAACCGATAACCTGACCTACCGAGGTAAGACCGACCATAACACCGGTCTCATCCTCGTTTCTCAGTCCCCTTTTTACGCCGTACTGCTTGAACAGTCCTTTAGGAAACGGCTGGTAAAGGTCGCTTACATGCTTGAAAAAGGCTTGCACTTTTTCGATTATTTCTCTGTCAGTCATTTTATATCCTCCCTCTTACTTATACACTAAAACAGTGATATCTGCGCATCCTCATCCTTTATTGTCTTAGCGGATGCCGGAATAGACCGCGCGACATATTTCATAACGTTGTCTATACCGCATTCCGAAGCTTTTATAACAACATCAGGCTTAACGCCGCCCTTGGGCTGGCGCAGCACCTGTACTCCCTGGGTATTCTTTGTGGTCTTTTGCGGTATGAGCTTTGTATTCAGACTAACTATCCTGCTGTTTTCGGTAATTATAACTATGTCCGTATCGCCGTCAAGCTTCATAACGGCGCGTATCGGAGATTTATCCGAATACGCGTTTATAAGCCTCTTGCGGTTCGTTTTTGTCTGATACGCGGCAAGCGGCACCTTTGCCATTTTTCCATTCTCAAAGGTGAACAGCATATCACCCGTATAATCCTTGGTCACCACGGTGTATATTATCCGTTCATCCTCATCCATATCAAGAATGGACGGCAGATACTCTCCCATCGTTGTGACCTTGCTGTCAGGCATGTCCGATGTTCTCATCTTATATACGTTGCACTTATCCGAGAAGAACAGCAGCTCCGATATATTGGATGTCTCTGAAGCAAAAATTATCTCATCATCCTCGCGGAGCTTATGATCCGAGGTCGTGAACCTCAACGAATTAGCCGAAACCTTCTTTAGATACTGACCGCGGGTGAAGAATATGGTGCACGCATAGTCCTCAATATGCTCCTCCGCCTTGTATACCTCCATCTCCTCTGCCTCGATCAGTCTTGTCTTGCGCTCTATACCATATTTCTTGATTATAGCTTTGAGCTGCTTTGCTATCTCTGACTTTACGTTTCTGTCGCTTGAAATGAGCTTGTTGAGATCTGCGATCTCGTTTGTCAGCTTATCTATGTTATCTATATTTTTGAGTAAATATTCCTTATTAAGATTTCTCAGCCGTATCTCCGCAATATACTCAGCCTGCACCTCGTCTATGCCAAATCCCGCCATAAGGTTGGGAACGACCTCGCTCTCCGCCTCGGTATGGCGTATGATAGATATTGCCTTATCGATATCAAGAAGTATCTTTTTAAGACCCATCAGCAGATGCAGACGCTTTGTCTTTTGCTCAATATCAAACCTTGCTCCGTTGCGTATACACGTCATACGGAACTTTACCCATTCGGAGATGATCTCCTTTACACCCATCACCCTGGGAACGGAGTTTATGAGTATATTGAAGTTGCACGAGAAGCTGTCCTCAAGCGGCGTGAGCTTATAAAGCTTTAGCATAAGCTCATCGGGATCAACACCGCGCTTGAGATCTATCGCAATCTTGAAGCCGTGAAGATCAGTCTCGTCACGCGCGTCTGAAACCTCGCGAAGCTTGTTCGCCTTAAGCAGCTCCATTATCTTTCCTATTATCTGCTCGGATGTCGTAGAATAGGGTATCTCGGTGACCTCTATGCAGTTGCTCTTTTTATCATAGCTGTACGCAGCGCGCATACGGAAGCTGCCGCGTCCGGTGTCGTATATGCCCTGCATCTCATCCTTTTTATAAATGATCGATGCGCCAAGTGAGAAATCCGGCGCGGGCATTATATCTATAATATCCGCATTCTCATCCTTCATATACGCTATCGTCGCCTCACACACCTCAGCAAGGTTAAACGAGCATATATTTGATGCCATACCGACAGCTATACCCTGATTGGGATTTACGAGTATTGACGGGAATGCCGCCGGCAGCAGTGTTGGCTCCTTGATCTCACCGTCATAGTTGTCAACAAATTTAACTGTGTTCTTGTTTATATCCGTAAACAGCTCCGCGCAGATCGGCTCTAAGCGTACCTCTGTATATCGTGACGCGGCATAAGCCATATCACGCGAATACGCCTTACCGAAGTTTCCCTGTGACTCTATCAGCGGATGCAGCAATGCCTCATTTCCGCGCGTGAGACGTACCATGGTCTCATATATAGCCGCGTCACCATGCGGATTGAGCTTCATTGTAGAACCGACCACGTTCGCGGATTTTGTGAACTTGCCGCCCAAAAGCCCCATTCTGTACATAGTGTACAGCAGCTTTCTGTGCGCCGGCTTAAGCCCGTCTATCTCCGGTATGGCACGAGATATAATAACGCTCATGGCATACGGCATATAGTTTGTTTCGAGGGTTTCCGTTATCGCCTGCTCCGCGATAGGCGCAGAGACAATTTCCTTTTCTATGTCCTTTTTCTTCCTTGCCACTTATAATGGCTCCTTTCAGTTGTTATCAGCTCAGATCTACCATATCAAGATAATTTGAGCCGTTGTCAGCTATATACTGCTTTCGGCTCGCAAGATTATCGCCAAGAAGTATATCGAACATCATCGCGGTGCGTTCAGCGCTCTCAGGCGTAATACGGATCAGCCGGCGCGTTGCCGGGTGCATGGTCGTAAGACTCATCATATCCGGCTGGTTCTCACCCAGACCCTTTGACCGCTTTATCTCATAATCATCCTTGTCCTTTACAAAGCCCTCGCTATCGAGCTGAGCTGTTATCTTTTCCTTTTCACTGTCCGTATAAGCGAACAGCTTCTCGCCGCGTCTCTTGCCGCGCTTATTTATCGTTATCTCATACAAAGGTGATTCCGCAATATATACCTTACCTATATCTATCAGCGTCGGCGTGAGCCTGTAGAGCATTGTCAGAAGCAGAGTGCGTATCTGGAATCCGTCAACATCCGCGTCAGTGCAGATTATGATCTTATCCCAGCGAAGATTGTCAAGATCAAAGCTGTCAAGCTTCTGATTGTGCGATGACTTTATCTCCACGCCGCAGCCGAGCACACGCAGAAGATCAACGATAATATCGCTCTTGAATATCTTCGGATAATCAGCCTTCAGACAATTCAATATCTTTCCGCGTATCGGCATTATCGCCTGGAAGCTCGCGTCCCTCGCCTGTTTACATGAACCGAGCGCCGAATCACCCTCAACTATAAATATCTCCGTCTTTGTCTTATCCTTTAGCCGACACGGAACAAACTTTTCCACCCTCGTGGTAACATCCATGGATCCGGACAGCTTTTTCTTTATATCGACCCTCGCCTTTTCCGCATTCTCGCGGCTGCGTTTGTTTACAAGCACCTGGTTTGAGATCTTCTCCGCGTCCGCCTTATTCTCAATGAAATAGACCTCAAGCTGATGACGCAAAAACTCAGTCATAGCATCTTGAATAAATTTGTTATTTATAGCTTTTTTAGTCTGATTTTCATAGCTGGTCTGTGTCGAGAACGAATTTATCACAAGCGCGAGACAGTCTGCAACATCGCTGAATGTGATCTTGCTCTCGTTCTTGTTGTACTTGCCGTTCTGCTTCATATACTGATCTATCGCATAAACATAGGCGTTCCTTACCGCCTTATCCGGCGAACCGCCATGCTCAAGATAGCTTGAATTATGGTAGTATTCAAGGAAATTAACACGGTTAGAGAAGCAGAAGGATATCTGCATCTTCATCTTGTAATCGTCCTTATCCTCGCGGTCACGTCCGCTGCGCTCGCATTCCCACGTCTCAACGGTCGTGAGTGAGTCCTCTCCCACCGCATCGGCAACATAGTCCGCGATACCGTTCTCGTAATAATACTCAAACATCTGCATCCCGCCGTCCTCTGTCTCATTAAAGAGAACAAACTTTATGCCGGCATTGACCATTGCCTGTTTGTTTAATATATCCTGATAAAATTCCAGAGGTATGGCAATATCGGTAAAAACCTCCGTATCAGGTTTCCATACCTGGACTGTTCCGGTCTGCACGGAACGGACCGGCTCTTTTTTCAGTCCGCCTATGTTCTTGCCCTTTTCAAAATGGAGAGTGTACTTCGTCTTATCACGAACCACCTCAACATCCATGTACTCTGATGAATACTGCGTAGCGCACGCGCCGAGACCGTTAAGTCCGAGACTGTACTCATACATACCGCCGCTGTTGTTGTTATATTTACCGCCGGCGTAAAGCTCACAAAAAACAAGCTCCCAGTTATAGCAGCCCTCCGACTCGTTCCAGTCAAGCGGAATGCCTCTGCCGTAGTCACGCACCTCGATCGAGTGATCCTTGAAGCGTGTTATCTCGATACGCTTGCCATATCCCTCCCGCGCCTCATCGATCGAGTTTGAAAGTATCTCAAAAAATGAGTGCTCGCAGCCTTCAAGACCATCCGAACCGAAGATCACAGCAGGTCTTAATCTGACACGCTCTTCATCCTTCAGTTTTGTGATCGATTCGTTTGTGTATTCGCCTTTTTTTAGCATATCTGAAATCATCCTTTACCTTTAAACAGGGGGCTGATCTCAGCCCCCCAGACTGTCGACAAATTGTCCGGAACGCGCAAAAGTATAAATATATTCGATAAAGCTCAAATACTTAATGTAAAGAAAATCAACCATGCTGTATTATCGAAACGCAGCATGGTTGTGCGCTTTTTGCGAAAAAAAGCTCTGACGTACCCACGTACGCCGACGAGTTCCTTTTCGCAAAATCTGACTCAATTGTCGGCAGTCTGCCAGCGTGTAGACGGTTTTGTCTACACGCTGAGGGGGCTGGTCTCAGCCCCATTTCTTTTAACTTGTCAGTTTGCTTCGTCTGTCGAAGTCTCTGTTGACTGAGCCTCGCCCTTCAGCGCATTATACAGCTCGGCATTTGTGCTGAATATGTACGGATTAACATAGAACACACCTACTAAACCGAACGTGATCACTGACAGGAGATCCCACAGAATGAACGAAAGGTCAAGTACAAACGCTCTCCACTTGTTGCCCTTCATCATCATTCTTGAGCGTGTTATCGCTTCATTTGCGCCTACATCCGGATCATCGGCAAGAATATACGGCACCATACGGTACGAGTATGCCTTGATTATGCCCGGTATAATGAACAATGCCGTCCACAGCGCCTGATATATGTCCATTAGCAGGATCGCGCCGACATTTCGACCATATTTCGGAGTAAAGCCGCGCTCTACCGCTATTATTGATGCGCTCTTGGTTCTGCTGTTAAGCATATAGAATGCACGACATCCGACCATGAGCGGATTTAAAATCAGCAGTCTTATAAGGAACGATATTATACATGCGATCAGAATGATTCCAAACACTATCGCAAGAATCATCGCAATCAATATCATAACCTCTCTCTGGTCTATGTCTTCGGCCTGCTGTTCCGGCACGCCGGCAAGCTTTAAAAGATCTTTTACGGTAGCGTTCGGATCTGTTCTGACAGCTTCATAATCAAAATCTTTGTCAATTCCGTATTCGCTCAGATCCAAAGGCGGTATTTCATCAGCCTGCGAATCTGCGACCGCAACGCCCTCGGCGCCTGCCTCTGCATTAGCTGCACCGTCAGCCTTTGCTGCTTCTGTGCCTGCCTCCGCATTAGCTGCATCGTCAGTCTTTGCTGCTTCTGTGCCTGCCTCCGCATTAGCCGCATCGTCAGTCTTTGCTGCTTCTGCGTCCACTGTGCCGTCAGCCGGAGCTTCCGCTTCAGTCCCGGCCGTAGCTTCTGCCGCCGCTTCGTTTTCCGCTGCACCGGAAACGGGAGCGGCCTCTTTCTCCTTATCAGCCTCGTTAACATTCATCTCAACCTTATGAGGATCTTTCGGATGCGGCAGCACCCTTCCGGCTATACTTCCTCCTACCACACCGCCGCTGCCAGATGAGAATATAACAGTACCGCTTGCTGTGACAGCAGTAAGTATAAGCGCAACGAGCACCGAACGCCAATAATTTTCCTTAAGAGCCTCTTTCGCTCTTGTTTTAAGTTCTTTTCTTGTCCACATAATAATTCCTTTCCTTTCGTATAATATACACACCTTACCAATTGTTATCTGAACTTTTTAAAAACGACCGTAGCATTATGTCCGCCAAACCCAAGCGAATTGGACATTGCATATTCTACATCCTGTTCCCTTCCCTCATTGGGGACTATGTCAAGATCACATAAGGGGTCGGGAGTTTCATAATTTATCGTAGCAGGTATATATCCTTCTTCGATAGCCTTTGCACAAACTATCGCTTCAACAGCACCCGCGGCACCGAGCATGTGTCCGGTCATGGATTTTGTTGAGCTGACGGCAACCTTATATGCGGCATCGCCAAATACCTTCTTTATCGCCTCGGTTTCAAACTGATCGTTATACTTTGTCGATGTGCCGTGTGCATTGATATATGTTATATCCTCCGGCTTTACTCCGGCATCCTTTATTGCCATCTCCATCGCCTTTGCGCCGCCCTCGCCGCCGGGGACAGGGCTTGTGATGTGGTAAGCATCATCCGTTGCGCCGTAGCCGACCATTTCGCATATAATACGCGCTCCGCGCGCCTTTGCGTGTTCAAGCTCCTCTAAGATAAGGAACGCCGCACCCTCTGAAAGCACAAATCCGTCGCGATTAGCGTCGAACGGTCTTGATGCATGCTTTGGATCATCGTTACGCGTTGACATTGCCTTCATATTACAGAAGCCTGAAAATGCAGTCGGCGCAACAGTCGCTTCACAGCCTCCGGCTATGATAACATCATTATCGCCGTACTGAATGTGGCGGAACGCCGTGCCAAGCGCGTTAGTGCTCGACGCGCACGCGGTAACAACATTTTCGTTAACACCCTTTGCATTGAATTTTATAGCTATCTGACACGGAGCCATGTTTGCTATCATCATGGGAATAAAGAACGGACTCACGCCCCTCGGTCCCTTATTCATAAAATTGGTATGCTGCTCCTCAAAAGTGATTATGCCGCCTACTCCGGATCCGGTTATGCAGCCGATACGCCACGGATCTTCCTTTTCCATGTCAAGCCCTGAATTTTTGACTGCCTCCTCTGCCGCTATAAGCGCAAGCTGAGTGAAACGATCCATTTTGCGGGCTTCCTTTCTGTCAATAAACTGCGTTACGTCAAGATCCTTTATCTCGCCCGCGATCTGAGTTTTCATTTTCGATGCATCAAACGCTTTAACATAATCTATGCCGTTAACTCCGTCCTTAATATTCTGCCAGAAAACTTTCGCGTCATTGCCTATCGGAGTTACCGCTCCGATACCCGTTACCACAACTCTCTTCATAGCTGTGCCTCCTGAATTATTATATATAAACCGTTAATAACGGTGGATTTCGTTTTTTTGTAAATGCGCACGATGCGTGCGCATTTACATCACGTACCTGAACTTACTGATGCGCCTTTATATAATCAACCGCATCACTGACTGTTCTGATAGACTCAGCCTCCTCATCAGGTATTTCGATATCAAATTCTGCCTCTAAGCCCATGATAAGCTCAACGATGTCAAGCGAATCCGCGCCGAGATCGTCAACAAATGAAGCCTGCAATGTAACTGCACTTTCATCAACACCAATTTTGTCAACAATGACTTCCTTTACTCTCTCAAATTCCTCCATTTATGTGCACCTCCTTTCGAGTTGTCGTATATATATAAAATCCCAGCAGGAAATTTATATCTTAAAATATTGGAACAAAACCGTTCAGATCGTGCGTCCGCGTGAACGAACTATATTCGTATATGTGAGCGAGCGCGAACGTGCGAGATGGTGAGCACCAAAAGCCGTAGCTAAACGATTTTATCCAAACTTATGACCATAGGTTTCATCCACAAAACCGTTTGGGGAAAATGCGCACAGAAGATCGTACTTTTGAGCAAGCGCCGTGTACTCAGTGTACATAAGCTTGCGAAAGAGTGCGAGCTTCAAAGCGCATTTTTTCCAAACCTACGACCACGGGTCAAATACACAAAACCGTTTGGGGAAAATGCGCAAAGAAGATCGTGCGTATGAGCAAGCGCCGTGTACTCAGTGTACATAAGCTTGCGAAAACGTGCGAGCTTCAAAGCGCATTTTTTCCAAACCTCACATTACTAAACCGCCGTCTACACATATTACCTGTCCGGTAATATATGATGACATATCTGACGCAAGAAACGCCACGCAGTCTGCGATATCATCAACGGTTCCGAAGCGTCCGAGCGGTATCGCGTCATAATACTTTTTCTTAGTATCTTCGGCAAGCTTATCCGTCATTGCCGACTTAATAAAGCCCGGAGCAACAGCGTTGCAGCGTATCCCTCGTGACGAAAACTCCTTCGCGGTCGTTTTGGTAAGACCTATAAGTCCTGCCTTGGACGCGCTGTAGTTTGCCTGTCCGGCATTGCCGATAACACCGGATATCGACGCCATATTTATTATCGAACCGCTGCGCTGCTTCATCATCGGCCGTACAACAGTCTTGATACAGTTGAACGCGCCCTTAAGATTTATGTTCAATACCATATCCCAATCCTCCTCGCTCATGCGGAGCATCAGAGAATCGCGCGTTATGCCGGCGTTGTTTACAAAAATATCGACCCCGCCGAATTCCTTTACCGCGCCGTCAACAAGCGCTTTTACATCATTTATATCAGTAATATCGCCCTTTATGCTTATGCATTGGGCGCCCATGCCGCGAATTTCCTCCGCCGTAGCATCGGCATCCGCCGAAGCAGGTATATCGTTGATTACTATATTTGCGCCAAGCGATGCGAGCTTTACCGCTACTGCCTTGCCTATACCCCTGCCGGAGCCTGTTATGATCGCTGTTTTTCCCTTTAGCATGATAAACCCTCCAACGTTTTTTCAAGTGAAGCTATATCCTCTACATTAAAACACTTCACATTCCTGTCTATCTTCCGCATAAATCCCGAAAGCGCCTTACCCGGGCCTATCTCTATGAATGTATCTACGCCGTCGGCTATCATGCGCCTTATTGAATCCTCCCAAAGCACGGATCTTGATACCTGCGCCCTTAGAAGCGGCTTTATATCGTCCTTTGACTTCACATAATCGCCCGTCACGTTTGTGATAACGGGTATGCTCATGTCATAGACCTCAACGCCTTCCATTTCCTTTGCGAGCTTTTCTCCCGCGCCCTCTAAGAGCTTACAATGGAACGGCGCTGAAACAGCCAGCTTTATTGCCCGCCTTGCGCCCATCTCCTTCGCTATCTCACAGCATTTATCTACCGCCGCGACCTCACCGGATACTACTACCTGTCCCGGACAATTGAAGTTTGCTCCGGTGCATATACCGACCTCGGAAGCCTTTTCCGCCGCCGCGCGTAACTCGTCCGCGGAAAGACCTATTATAGCCGCCATTGCGCCTACGCCGACCGGGACCTCATCCTGCATAAATCTGCCGCGCTTTTTAACAAGCTTAACCGCATCGGCAAATCTGATCGATCCGGAGGCTACGTGTGCAGTGTACTCGCCAAGGCTGAGCCCTGCCGCTACATCCGCCTTTACACCCTTTTCCTCCAATACTCTGAGTGCCGCAACACTCATGGTAAGTATGGTAGGCTGTGTATTTTCGGTTATCATCAGGGTTTGTTGATCACCGTTAAATATCATATCCTTTATATCAAAGCCGAGCGTATCCGATGCTTCTTCAAATGCCGACATTGCCGACGGATAGCTTTCGGCAAGCTCTCTTCCCATACCGGGAGCCTGTGAACCCTGTCCGGCAAACAAAAACGCTGTCTTTCCCATTATATTCTCTCCCTGATACCGCTAAGCACGGCATCTATATCCTCAAAATAGCTCTTTATTATATCAGCGCACGGCTCTATTTTTGTGACCATTGCCGCGCTCTGACCTGCCATGAGCGAACCCATCTGCACATCGCCGTCCTGAAAGGCGCGCCTTAACCCGCCGACTCCGAGCTGCTCTATCTCTTCAAAGGATGCATTTTCGCTCTCAAGCCGCTGATATTCACGCGTAAGCTTGTTTTTAAGCGCTCTTACCGGTGCGCCTGTGCTCCTGCCGGTCACTACCGCATCGCGATCCTTTGCCTTTATTACCGCCTGCTTATAGTTCTCATGCGCTATACACTCGTCTGAACATATAAAACGTGTGCCGACCTGTATCCCGTCCGCGCCCAGCGCGAACGCCGCTACCGCGCCGCGCACATCGGCTATACCGCCCGCGCATACAACGGGTATTTCAACAGCATCGACTATCTGCGGTGTCAGACACATTGTGGTTATCTCTCCGATATGTCCGCCCGCCTCGGTTCCCTCGGCTATGACCGCGTCCGCGCCCTGCTTTTCCATTCTCTTTGCCATCGCAACGCTCGCAACTACTGGCATGACCTTTATGCCCGCCGCCTTAAGAGCCTCCATGTATTTTCCGGGATTACCCGCGCCTGTCGCGACAACAGCCGGCTTTTCCTCAATAATGACCTGCATTACCTCTTCCGCAAACGGAGACATGAGCATTACGTTTACGCCGAACGGCTTATCGGTAAGCGTGCGGCATTTTTTTATCTGCTCGCGGACTACCTCGCCCGGAGCGCCGCCTGCCGCGATCAGTCCCAGACCGCCGGCATTTGATACGCCCGCGGCAAGCTCTGCCGTTGCGACCCACGCCATGCCGCCCTGTATTATGGGGTATTCTGTACCAATAAGTTCACATAACCTGTTCATAGCTTCTCTCCTTATCAATATTCAAATATTGCGGATCCCCATGTCAGTCCTCCGCCAAAGCCTACAATGAGCACCTTGTCACCGCGCTCGATTAGCCCCTTACCGGCAGCCTCGGCTATCGCCACAGGGATGCATGATGAGGATGTGTTTCCCTGCTTTTCAAGATGCAGATAAACCTTATCCTTTTCTATTCCCATGCGCTTTATAGCGCTGTCTACTATTCTGTAGTTTGCCTGATGCGGTATAACGAGCTTTATGTCATCATAAGAAAGACCTGCCTTTTCAAGGATACGGTTTGAAGAGTCCGCCATTGCCTTTACGGCAAACTTCATAACAGACTGCCCCGCCATCCATACCGTCTCTTTTCTGCCGCTTACGCGCTTTTCCGTTTCCTCCGCATCCTCTCGGTACGCAAGCTGAGTAATGTTAAGACAGCCTGCGCCGTCCGCGCCGAGCTCATACGAAATAAGCCCCTCGCCGTCCTCCGCTGCGGAAAGCACAGCCGCGCCCGCCGCGTCGCCAAACAGTATGCATGTGCCTCTGTCCTTATAATCGGTTGCCTTTGATAGCACATCAGCGCAGACTATCAGCACGTTTTTATATGTGCCGTTCTCTATGAACTGGCTCGCTGTTACCATGTCAGTTATAAAGCTTGAGCACGCGGCATTTAAATCGAACGCCGCAGCGTTCACCGCGCCGATATTCTTCTGTACAACACAAGCGCAGTTAGGCGTGAAATAATCAGGCGTAACTGTAGAGAGGATAATAAGATCGATATCCTCCGCTTTGATACCGGCATTATCAAGCGCATTCTGCGCCGCGCGTGATGCGATATCAGTTGTATAATCCTCCGGCTCAGCTATATGCCGCTCCTTTATGCCGGTGCGGCGCGTTATCCATTCATCACTTGTATCTACTATGGTTTCAAAATACGCGTTATCATATACCTTCTCAGGTATGAACACCCCCATACCGGATATCCTTGCTTTAGGCATCTTCACTGTCCTCCATACTTTTAAGTTTTTCGCTTATACCGCTTATAACATCCGTCGCAACAAACATCTTTGCCTGGCGCAGAGCGTTAAACACCGCCAGCGCATCCGACGAGCCGTGTCCCTTTATGACAGGACTTTTACATCCCAAAAGCGGCGCGCCGCCGTATTCGCGGTAATCCATTGCCTTTTTAAAACCCTTAACTCCGTCCATAACAAAGAGAGCACCTATTTTTGTTTTTATATTTTTTGTAAACAGGTCGCGTACCATATTTCCGATAACGTGTCCCATACCCTCGACCGTTTTAAGCACCACATTGCCTACAAATCCGTCACAGACCATTACATCTGTGGTACCCTCCATAACGTCGCGTCCCTCAATATTGCCTATGAAATTAAACGGCGCTGTTTTCATCCGGTCAAAGGTTTTTTTGGTAAGCTCATCGCCCTTTCCTTCCTCCTCGCCGATCGACATAAGCCCGACCTTCGGATTGTTTATGCCTATGACATTACGCATATAGACATCGCCCATCATGCCGAACTGCACGAGATTTTCAGGCTTGCAGTTTGTATTAGCTCCGGCGTCTATCAGCATTTTCGGTCCCTGTGCCGTAGGAAGTATCGTGCCGAGCGCAGGTCTTAGTATGCCCTTTATTCTTCCCACTATAAGCAGCCCTGCCGAGAGCAGAGCACCTGTGCTTCCCATGGAAAGCATAGCATCTCCTTCGCCGTTTCTGAGCATATTTGCCGCAACAACTACCGATGCGCCCTTTTTACGCCGCACCGCTTTTGCCGGCTCCTCATTATTTGTAATTACCTCCGGCGCGTGAACAATGCTTATTTTATCTTCAGAATATTTCGGATTTTTTTTCAGCTCCCGGCGGATGATATCCTCATCACCTATGAGCACTATATGTACGTCAAGCTCCTCTGCCGCGCGTATTGCCGCCTCTATCGGAGCATGGGGCGCGTGATCTCCGCCCATTGCATCAACAAGAATTTTCATTGAATATCCCCTATGGTTCAAGGTCAATTTTGTCACCATTACATTATACTGCTGATTTTATTATAAAACAACGGCAAATATATTGCAAGCTCATTTTTATTTTTTATCTAAATATCGTTAATTCAAACAAAATATAGTTGTATTTTTGTCAGATTTGACGGGAATATATACAATATGTATAAAATATTTTTTTTGCGATCAAGCGTTTAAAAAGTGAATTTTCCGAAAAATATACACGATAAGCTGTTTGTCACCGGACAAGATTTTCAGTTAAATTTGTGCTGATAAACGTTACATAACGGAGATAACGGACAGAGGTAAAAAACTGTATTAAAGCTAAATTTCAGTTTATCGGGGCGTTAGTGGGAGGCGCAGCCTGTCCTTGCCCGAGGGCAAGGTGGGCTTTGCGAACTCGTTCGCAAAGGTCGGATTGGGGTTTACGGCACTATCGAACGAGATAAATTAGTGGTTTTAAACATAATCTGTGGCTACCGTAGC
>JAFRDB010000041.1 GCA_017404065.1 Clostridia bacterium | reverse complement strand
TTTTTCTTCTTCAAATAAATTCTGTCGGTTTATCCCTCGAAATATAATATGGTACATTCCTGATTTACTGATTATTCTCGCCGGTCTGCTCATTTTTATCACCCTGAATATATTAACATGTTTTTGTCAATGTGTCAATAATAAATGCGACAAAAATGGCACGTCCCCACGTCACACGTCCCCACGTCACACGTCCCCCGTCCCCACGTCACACGTCCCCACGTCACAGGTACTGGCTGTTTAGATATATTTATTCAGCAAGCGGACAGACGCAAATTACCCCTTGCGTCTGTCCGCTATTTGTTTCACAATAAATAAAGTCACAAAAAGCAAAAATCCGGTAACAATTTTACAGTTTACAGGGTACATTTTATATTATTCATATTTATATGCAAAACCGCTACAAGCTTGAATTATCCAAAAATCTCTTTTAGCTTTTCTACCTCGTCCTCGATAGTATCGCATGTGATCTCCTTATCCGAAACAATGAGCGACTTCGGAAAAGCCTCCCAAACAAAAGCATCAATGCCCGGGATCTCGTTATGGTACAGCTTCAGGTCATCACCGTTTATATATTTATACAAGAAAGTCTGAAGCATCTCGGAAATATCCTTATTGATCACATGTCCATACATCTGCGACGCATCACTGTTTCCGAGCAATGATGCAGCTACATTGACCGAGCCGGAGCCTAAATTCTTGATCAGCGGTTGTTCATCCCAGTACATGAGATGTACTTTATTTCCGCCCTCTGACAGCTTTACCGCACTCTGATAACTATTGAGCGAGTTCCATTGCTCAATGAATTTCGCTGTTGCTTCAAGCCTGCTCGATGATGCCGCCTGCTTATCAATATGCTCCTGTACCGCTTTTTTTTCAGAAGCATCCAAGCTTTGCAGTATTTCTTCCATGTATACGGATATGAAATCTTCATAGATCCGGTCTCCGAAAACAGACTTGAATATATGCCTTTCATTGTTTGGAATACCAATGATAAATTCGATGCCTGAAGCGGCTCCTTCCTGATAAGCCTTGTATACATCAGCCGGGATAAGCCTTCCGTCACACGTCGGTGCAGGCATATTCCCCACAAGTCTTTGCGCTGCCTCCTTCAATTCGTCCGTTTTGAGCTGCACAAGCTCCTCCATGGTTTTGGTGTTGGTTTCCTTTAACAGATTTTTTGCCAATATCACAGACTGCTCCTCTGTGTTATATGCCGACTCCTTACTGCCGTAAAACACAAATGCCTTCCGGAACAGACCCTTTGCTCTATCGCTTGCCGCAAGCAAACAGATAGATGATGCTCCCGCCTCAAAGCCCATAACCGTTATCCGTTCGGGATCGCCGCCGAAGGCGGCTATGTTTTCCTTGATCCATTTTAGTGCCGCGATCTGATCAAGCAGCCCAAGATTTAAGGCATCGGGATATGCCTCCCCGCCGGGTATCTCCGAAAAATCTATGAACCCGAAAATACCGAGGCGGTAATTAAAGCTTACGAAAACAACGTCCGGATGCTCTTCTATAAATTCATCGCCATATAGCAGAGGATCGACGGAGCCTCCGTAGGTGAAATCGCCATGGGCAAACAACACAAGGACCGGTTTCTTTTGCTCAGTCTTTTCAGCCGCGGTAAAGATATTTAAGCTGAGGCAGTCCTCGCTCTGTCTGTGATGCTTCAGGATCACACCCTTGTACTCGACCTGTATGGGCGAAGCACCGGGGTTTTCCGCTTCAAATACAGCATCAGATGACGGAAGCTGCTCAGGAGCCTTCCATCGCAGCTCTCCTACAGGCGGCTTTGCATAGGGTATCCCAAGATGAAATATGATCTTTCCATGCTTTTCCCCGACATAGGTGCCGGTCCTTGTCTTGACCGCAAGCTCTTTATCGTAGTCACCATGAACAGATCTGTTCTGTTCGTTCAGCTCCTCGATGTCCTTCTTATCCTCAGCATTAAATATATAGCCGCCGCTTCCGTCACCATATCGATCGCGGATCTTGCGAATGCGATACATGCGGATAAGCATATTTATTATAAATCCAAGTATAGGAAGTCCGACAACATATCCGAACTCCTCGACCAGATATTCTGTCATAGACTTACCCATCCACTTAGCTGAAACATAATGAGCAATGATATAAAAGAGGATGCAGGCGGCATAGATAAGGATCCTGTTCTTTGTTTTTTTCTGAATAGGGGCGCTGAAGATTATCTTGGTTATTATCTCCTCAAGAAATAGTCCGAGAGCAAAGCATGCCGCCAGACATGCCAGCGGCGGCCAGCCGAAAAGCATCGCAATCGTTTCACCGTAGCCATAACCGATCGCTGAAACGAAAGGTATTATAAAATCGTCTATCGTATATAATTTTTTCATTTTCTACCTCTCTCTGCAACTGATGATCTGCATTTTTATTGTTTGATCTTTCTTTATCCGACCCTTGACAGGTCAGATCATCTGAGCGTTCATTGTTCAAATAATCTTATAAGTTTTCGTTTGATCATATCGTTCTCCGGTATTTATTTATTCAAAAGCTCTTTTTCATGTCAAGCAAAGACAGCCCAACCCCCGGTCGGGCTGTCAGACTGTCGACAAATTGGCCGGACCGCGCACATAATCATTCAATGAGCGTGATTCAAAAGGATAGTTTCATGGAAAGAGCAACGGCGATTACATCGAGTAATCGCCGTTGCTGTGCGCTTTTGACGAAAACAAACTCTA
>JAFRDB010000040.1 GCA_017404065.1 Clostridia bacterium | reverse complement strand
GAGGAAGTAATAACACTAAGTGAATTCAAGGAGGAAAGCTGAAATGGCAAAGTTAGTAACAGGCAAAGTGAGATTATCATATGCCCATGTATGGGAGCCGGTATCGGTAAACGGCGGTGATGAGAAGTACAGTGTTTCGCTCATCATACCCAAGTCGGATAAAACAACGGTTACAGCTATCAAGAAAGCGATAGAAGAGGCAAAGGAGGCGGGCAAGGCTCTGTTCGGAGGCAAGATCCCTGCAAATCTTAAGCTGCCGCTCCGTGACGGTGATATTGAGCGTCCTGATGATGAAGCATATAAGGACAGCTATTTTATGAACGCCAACTCAAAGGAAAAGCCGCAAATAGTGGACAGGAATGTTCAGGCTATACTCGACAGGAGCGAGGTGTACAGCGGCTGCTATGCGAGGGTGTCAATATCAATATATCCGTTCAACTCAAGCGGTAACAGAGGGATAGCCTGCGGTCTCGGCAACATTCAGAAGATAGCTGACGGGGAATCACTCGGCGGCCGCACCAGAGCGGAGGACGATTTCACGATCTTTACCGATGACGAGGATGAAGATTTCCTCAGCTGACGGTTATGAGGAAGCTGTCAATAGATATTGAAACATATTCTGATGTCGACCTCATCAAATGCGGAGTATACAGATATGCAGATTCACCGATTTTTGAGATACTGCTGTTTGCATACTGCTTTGATGACGGGGATATACAGATAATCGATCTTGCACAGGGTGAAAAGTTGACGGATGAAATAACGACGGCACTCACTTCACCTGAGTTCATAAAGACAGCATACAATGCTCAGTTCGAGCGTGTATGCCTGTCAAAGCATCTTGGTATCCGGCTTGATCCAAAGCAGTGGTATTGTACCGCTGTTCAGGCTGCAGAGCTGTCACTGCCGGCATCGCTTGCGGATGTCGGAGCCGCGCTCGGCCTTGAGCGGCAGAAGCTTACCGAGGGGAAGGAGCTTATACGGTATTTCTGTGTCCCTTGCAAGCCGACAAAAACAAACGGTGGCAGAACACGGAATATGCCGCAGGACGCGCCTGACAAGTGGGAGCTGTTTAAACAATACTGCATCCGTGATGTGGATGTTGAGAGGCAGATAGCATACAAGCTCCGGAAATATCCTATATCAGAATTCGAACATGAATTGTATGTTCTTGACCAGAAAATAAACGACAGAGGCGTTCTTGTAGATGTCGAGCTTGCACAGCAGGCGGTAAAGATAAACAATATCCAGACCGCTGTTGCTACAGATCAGGCGTATGAGCTTACGGGGTTGGAGAACCCCAACTCGGTATCACAGCTGAAGGAATGGCTGTCTGATAACGGTGTGGAGATAGAGAGCTTATCTAAAAAGGCTGTTGCATCGCTTGTTGATGAGACTGACGGTGATATACAAGAGCTTTTACGGCTGCGGCTGATGCTGTCAAAGACCTCGGTAAAGAAATATGAGGCAGTTATCCGCTCTGTTTGCAGCGACGGTCGTGTTCACGGCATGATGCGGTTTTACGGCGCGAACAGAACGGGGCGCTGGAGCGGGAACATCCTTCAGCCGCAAAATCTGCCTCAGAACCACTTGCCGGATCTTACGCTTGCAAGGGATGTAACCAAGAGTGGTGATTATGAACTGTTGGATATGCTGTACGGCAATGTCCCGAATGTGTTATCGGAGCTGATACGCACTGTTCTGATAGCAAAACAAAACCACCGCTTCATTGTTGCCGACTTCTCAGCTATAGAGGCGCGGGTGCTGTCATGGCTTGCCGGTGAGAAGTGGCGTATCGACACATTCAAAAACGGCGGTGATATTTACTGTGCATCCGCGTCGCAGATGTTCAAGGTACCGGTTGAGAAACACGGAGTCAATGGACATCTGCGGCAGAAGGGTAAGATATCCGAGCTTGCCTGCGGCTACGGCGGCTCGGTCGGTGCGTTGAAGAGTATGGGCGCGGTAGAGATGGGCGTACCGGAGGATGAGCTGCAAGGACTTATAAACGACTGGCGTAATGCCAACCCGCACATAGTTCAGCTGTGGGACAGGATCGGCAGAGCCGCAATGAAGACGATAAAGGATAAGACAACGCTGCCGCTCGGCAGACTGTGTTTCATTTATGAGCACGGTATATTGTTTATACGCCTGCCGGGCGGAAGGAGGCTGTCGTATGTAAAGCCCGACATAGGCACAAACCGCTTCGGCGGCGACAGTATCACATATATGGGCATATCGCAGGCGAAGAAATGGGAGCGGCTCGAGACCTTCGGAGGCAAGCTCACCGAGAATATAGTTCAAGCGATCGCCCGTGATCTTTTGGCGGCCGCTATGATGAATGTTACCAAAGCAGGATACGATATAGTGTTCCATGTCCATGATGAGATAATAGCCGAAGTACAAAACGGAAAAGGCTCGGTAGAGGAGATGTGTTCTCTTATGAGCAGCAACCCGATATGGGCAGACGGTTTGCCGCTCAATGCTGATGGTTATGAATGTGAATATTACAGAAAGGACTGATATGATATGCGACTTACAAAACGAACGGAATCGGGACTGGCTGTCTTAGACAGAGCCGCATTCCCGGAATATGCGCAGGAGACGCTTGTGCAGGAAATGTGCGCGTTCTCGCCGTGGAAGAGGGTGGTGGAAAAATTGTGCAATTATGAGGATGGAGATGATAAAGGGTGCGATTAAAAATACCGTGTAAGCTGCACAAGGACTGTTTTGCGCTTACGAACGGAACATGCGTCTGTCTCAGCGATAACCGGTTCAAAGGCAAGGAGTGTCCGTTCTACAAATCAAAGGCTCAGAACGATAGAGAGAACGCAAGAACAAGTCAGTATCTTGTATCCATAGGCAGAGCGGATCTTGTTGAGCAGTATAGGGGGAAGAGCGTGTATGCGTAGAAACACAGAGCATTATCCGGATCCTACCTTTGATGAAGCATATGCCAATATACGACGTGAGGAGCAGGGTGAGAACCATGTGCCGTGTGTATACATAGCCTCTCCTTATAGAGGAGACACCGCAACGAATATATTAAATGCATAGCGGTATTCAAGGTTTGCCGTACAGCAGGGACGGCTGCCGATGTGTCCGCATATATACTTTACTCAGTTCCTTGATGACGGTAACGAAACAGAGCGCAGGAAAGGACTGAACCTCGCCCTGCAGATGCTCAAACGCTGTAAGGAGATGTGGATGTTCGGTGATACCGTTTCCGAAGGGATGCAGAACGAAATAAAAGCGGCAAGGCGGTGGAATATACCTATTCGGTTTTTTGACAGTAAGCAGCGGGAGGTGCCGGGCAGATGAAAATATCCGTAGGCAACAGCAGGACATCACGTGCATGGAAGATACGCGAGCTGTCATGGGACGAGTTCGCCGCAAAATGCTCTGAAACGATACGCACTGCTGAAACGGTACAGGAATACCGCAAGCTGCCGAAGGGACAGCAGGACAATATCAAGGATGTGGGCGGGTTTGTCGGCGGTGAGCTGCGTAACGGAATACGCAAGAAGGATTGTATCTTTAACCGATGTCTTTTGACACTTGATGCCGATTATGCCGATGAGGACTTTTGGGAGCAGATAGAGATGTTCTTTGATTTTCGTTGCCTCATCTACTCAACGCATAAGCACACGCCTGAGAAACCGAGACTAAGGCTCATAATACCGTTATCGCGCCCGGTAACACCGGATGAGTATACAGCTATAGCCCGACGGATAGCGGCTGATATTGGCATAGAGCAGTTCGACGATACGACATACCAGCCGCATCGGCTTATGTACTGGCCGTCAACATCATCCGATGGTGAGTTTGTATTTAAGATCCGTGACGGTACCGACATTGATGCTGATGCAACTTTATCGCGGTACAAGGACTGGCACGATACATCTGAATACCCGGTATCGTCGCGTCAGAAAAAGATAGTGTCGCACGCCATAAAGAAACAGGCGGATCCGCTTGAAAAGAGCGGCATTGTGGGCGCATTCTGCCGGGCGTATCCTATACCTGATGTGATAGAGACCTTCCTTTCGGATGTATATGCGCCGAGCAGCCTTTCCGGACGGTATGACTATATACCCGCAGACTCCATAGCCGGCGTAGTGGTCTATGACGATAAATACGCTTACTCGCATCATGCGACCGATCCCGCCTGCGGTAAGCTGTGCAATGCCTTTGATCTTGTACGGATACATAAATTCGGGTACCTTGACAAGGACGAGACCGACAGCGAGAGGTCTAAATCGTTTAAGGCAATGATGGACTTTGCTCAGAGCGAGGGCAAGGTAAAAACACAGGCTTTGGAGGATAAGCAGAATGCCGTACAGACTGAGTTTGATGTTATACCGGACGATGCCGACAATGAATGGCGGCATCTGCTCAGCATGAACAAAAAGGGCGATATCGAAAATACGATACAGAACCTTACCCTTATCCTGCAGAACGATCCGAAGCTGAAGGGGATAGTGTTTAATCAGCTTTCGGACTGTATAGAGATCAAGGGCAAGGTACCGTGGCAGCACCCGTCAAAATTCTGGCGTGATGCCGATGATGCTCAGCTCATAACATACCTGACCTACAGCTACGGCAAATTCACAAGGGTGAACTATGACGTGGCTCTTGCAAAGGTTGTTGATGACCGATCATTCCACCCGATCCGTGACTATCTCGGCGGGCTGCCTGAGTGGGACGGCACAAAAAGAGTAGACACATTACTCATAGACTACCTCGGCGCGGAGGATAACAAATACACCAGAGCCGTTATGCGTAAGACCTTATGCGGTGCGGTAGCACGTGTTATGACGCCGGGCATAAAGTTTGACACCATGCTTGTGCTGTCAGGTCCACAGGGCATAGGTAAGAGCACGATCATCTCAAAGCTGTGCGGTGAGTGGTTCAATGACTCTCTGCTTCTGTCCGATACGAAGGACAAGACGGCGGCAGAGAAACTGCAGGGTTTCTGGATACTGGAGATCGGCGAGCTTGCTGGGCTTAAGAAAACAGAGATAGAAACCTTAAGGGGATTCATATCCCGGCAGAACGATGTGTTCCGCGCATCCTTCGGCCGCCGCGCCACGCCGCATTTGAGACAGTGTATCTTCATAGGCACCACGAATGCGGAGCACGGGTACCTGCGCGATACCACGGGCAACCGCCGGTTCTTCCCGGTAAAGGTATCGGGTAACTCTGAAAAAAAGTCGTGGGAGCTTACAAAGCGGGATGTGGACCAGATCTGGGCGGAGGTGCTTGTCTACTACAAGCAGAACGAGCCGCTTATACTCGATGACGAGACCGAGACATTTGCAAAGAACATACAGCGCGAGGCTATGGAAACGGATGAGCGTGAAGGCATGGTGCGAGAGTACCTTGAAACGCTGCTGCCGGAAACATGGAATGAAATGTCCGTATACGAGCGGAGGAATTTCCTTAACGGAAGTGAGTTTGGGGATATGCAGGTAAAAGGTACGGTAAAGCGTCAGAAGGTCTGCAACATGGAGATATGGTGTGAATGTTTTGGTAAGGCGAAAGCCGACCTTAAACGCATTGATGCAAATTCGATATCCGCCATCATGGCGAAGATGGAGGGCTGGCGAAAGATGGAGAAAAAGAGCAGATTCGGAGTGTACGGTATAGTATCGGGGTATGAACGTGTATAAAAATGTGTTGCCGATGATGCCTGTTGTTGCTTATATAAAGAGGAATGGGCAACAGCGGAAAACCGCATAAATACAACGGTAGTTGCTTTGTTTGTTGCCTTGTTGCTTAAAAAAATCATATAGACTATATATTATATATTCAAAAAATATAAACGCGTGTATATACGCGCGCGAGGGATTTTTGAGCAATAGGCAACAATCGGCTTAAAATGAGGTCAAAAATGCGAGAAAGCGAAATCGAGAAAAAGCTCATAGCTGCGGTAAAAACCAAAGGCGGCATGGCTTTAAAATTCGTGTCACCCGGTGTTGTTGGCGTACCTGACCGATTGTTGCTGATGCCGGGCGCAAAGATTGCGTTTGCGGAGCTTAAAGCACCGGGTGAGAAAATGAGACCTGTTCAGATAAAGCGAAAAAGGCAATTGGAAGCATTAGGGTTTTTGGTATATTGCATTGACGGGACAGAGCAGATAGGAGAGGTGTTAGATGAGCTTGTCAAGGAATGATCTGCACGATTATCAAAAGTATGGTGCGGAGTTTATAATACATCACCCGATATCCGCGTTCTTGTTGGAATGTGGTCTGGGTAAGACAGTGACAACGCTCACAGCAATTGAAGAGCTAATGTATGACAGGTTTGAAGTCGGTAAGGTTTTAATAATAGCTCCGCTTCGTGTGGCAATGACAACATGGACGGGTGAGGCAGAAAAGTGGGAGCATTTGAAAGGTCTCCGGCTGTCAAGGGTGATCGGAAGTGCGGCAGAGAGGGACAAGGCTCTGAAAACGGATGCGGATGTATATATTATCAACCGTGAGAATGTTGAATGGCTAATACAAAACTATCGCTTTGACTTTGACATGGTAGTTATTGATGAGCTGAGTTCGTTTAAGTCACACCAGAGCAAACGGTTCAGAGCGTTGCGGAAGGTACGGCCGAAGGTAAAACGGATAGTGGGACTTACCGGCACTCCCGCGCCTAACGGATTGATGGATCTGTGGGCTGAGATAAACATACTTGATATGGGCGAGCGGCTCGGGAGATACATAACCCGGTACCGAGACAAGTATTTCAGACCGGACAAGCGGAACGGCATGGTGATTTATTCATACAAGCCTCTGCCGGACAGCGAGGAGCGAATATATGAAAAGCTCTCTGACATCTGTATTTCCATGAAGGCTGCGGACTATCTCAGGATGCCGGAGAGGGTTGATAATATTGTGACGGTTGATATGAGTAAAACAGAGCATGAGATGTATAACACGCTTGAGCGTGAAATGCTGCTGCCGTTTGCAGACGGTGATATAGATGCTGTAAACGCCGCGGCGTTATCGAACAAGCTCCTGCAGATGTCTAACGGAGCGGCTTATGATGAGAACGGCAATGTTAAAAACATTCACAGCCGCAAGATTGACGCGTTAGAGGATCTTATCGAGGCGGCAAACGGAAAGCCGGTGCTTATATATTACAGCTACAAGCATGACCGTGACAGGATCACGGAACGGTTTCCGGCAAATGAGATAAAGACCGAGCAGGATATTATAGACTGGAACGCCGGGAAGATACCGATAGGCTTGGCTCATCCTGCAAGCTGCGGCCATGGTTTGAATCTGCAGTCAGGCGGGAGCACGATAATATGGTTCGGTCTTACATGGAGCCTTGAGCTGTATCAGCAGGCAAACGCAAGGCTATACCGGCAAGGACAGAAGAGTACAGTTGTGATACACCACATCATAACTAAAGGTACGGTAGATGAAAGAGTTATGGCGGCTCTTGAGAGTAAGGATATAGGACAGGCTGCATTGATGGATGCGGTTCGAGCAAGGATAAAGGAGGCACTGAGATGAACAGATACGAGGAGCATGGCTATAGGGACAGGCACGATTATCTATGCAGTCTGGCAGATGACTATGGGGTGGATGAGGATACGGTGTTCGCGCTTGCGGAGTTGCTTGGTGAGGAAGAGGACTTTGATATGCTGGTAACAGAGATAGAAGATATGGAGGATGATGTGTTATGACGGCAAAAGAATACTTAGGACAGGCGTATAGAATAGATCAGAGGATCAATTCAAAATTGGAGCAGGTAACTTCTCTTAAGGCATTATCAACAAAGGCGACATCAACGCTTTCAGATATGCCAAAGGGAACAAGAAATGTCCATTCGAAAGAGGATATCATTTTAAAGATGCTGGAACTGGAGAATGAGATCAATACGGATATTGATGAGCTTGTTGATTTAAAACATGAAATCGTTGGAGTTATAAAAGGTGTCCCTGATGTCAGATTCAGAACGCTTCTTGAATTGAGATATTTGTGTTTCAAGTCGTGGGAACATATAGCGGTTGACATGGGATATGGAATAGATAACATTTTTAGACTACATAAAAAAGCTTTAAATTCTGTTATCATTCCGGAAAGAATACAGTAAAATCCATTGTAATACAGTAATCATATGTGTTATAGTTATAATCGCGATAACATAATATGTCAAGGACATTCCAATGCGGAGCGTCCTTTAAATTTATATTTCACATCACATGAGCGATTATTATAAATTTTGAAAATACCTCTTGACAAATAATTATTTTATAATTATAATATAATTATAAAGAGAAAAGAGGAAAAGGCATGGAATTGAAATTCGAGTGGGATAACAATAAAAATCAAATTAACAAGAAAAAGCACGATGTAGATTTTGATGAGGCTAAAACCGTGTTTTACGATGTTAATGCGTTAGTTATTGATGATCCGGAGCATTCTCAAGATGAAGAACGGTTTATTATTTTAGGAATGAGTAATAAACCAAGTCTGTTGGTTGTATGTCATTGCTATCGGCAATCTGAAACGGTGATACGCATCATTTCAGCAAGGAAAGCAACCAAGACAGAAACAAAACAGTATTATGAGTTTATGTGAGGTGAGAGTTATGAGACAGGAATATGATTTTTCAAAAGCAATTAAAAATCCATATCTGAAAAAGCAAAAGCAGCAGGTCACAATCAATCTCGATGTTGAAGCTGTAGAGTATTTTAAAGCTGAAGCGCAGTCGAGCGGTATACCATATCAAACATTAATCAATCTATATCTTAGAGATTGTGCGGATAATGGAAGACATCTGCAAGCGAGCTGGGTATGATTTTAAATTGGATTATGTGACGAAATAACTATAGAGGGCGTTCCAATGCGGAGCGTCCTTTTTGCATGGGAGGAAAGCTATGCCGAACAGACCAAAGACACCGTGCAAGCATCCCGGCTGCGGTATGCTTGTTGAATACGGACAGAAGTATTGTACCGAGCATAAATCTATGCACCCGGAATACACACGTGCATCAGGCAAGCGCGGCTACAGCTCCGCATGGCAGAAGGCGAGCAAGGCATATCTCAGAGAGCATCCGCTTTGTGTTGAGTGCTCGAAACTCGGAAGATATACACAGGCAACGGTCGTTGACCATATAAATCCGCATCGTGGCGATAAAGTTATATTCTGGAACAGGAACAACTGGCAGAGCCTGTGCAAGCCGTGCCACGATAAAAAGACCGGGCGCGAGGACAGCTTGCCGCAATATAAATACAATCAATAGTATGCAATCCCGAAACGGCAAATAATAGACTGATTTATGGGCGGATGCTCCCCAAGGGGCGTATAAATCTTAAAAACATGGGTTTGCAAAGACCGCCGCCCCCCTTCGCGTAAATTTTCGCAAAATTAAAAGAGGGGGTATCAGAAACACTGTCGGAAGTATCGGAAAATTTAGGTGACCGTGCGGTTTTCGGGATGTTGGAATTTCGATTAATGGTATGAAAAGAACAATAATGAAAAAGTGCGGAAAAATCAAGCTATAATGCGGATTTAAAGCGCTTTTTTTGTTTTAGATCGATCTTTTAGAAAAAAATATTTTTTCAATGTTTTTTTGCCGCTTTGGAGGTGTAGATATGACGGAGGCAGAACAGAACAAAATAACGGAGCTGCGCGGTAGGGGATTGGGATATAAGGCTATTGCTGCGAAGCTCGGAATTAGCCGCGACATGGTACGGAAGTTCTGCAAGAATAATAACCTTGCAGGGTTTGCGGCTGCTGCGAAGCTCAACCATGCTGAAATGACAGCTGCCGGCAATGTATGCCCGAATTGCGGAAAAGCGATAGAGCAGAAGAAGGTAGGCAGACCTAAAAAGTTCTGCTCTGACAAATGCCGGCTGCATTGGTGGAACAGTAATTTCAGAAGTCACAGCTTTAGCGTTAAAATTATCTGTGCGGAATGCGGCAGAAGCTTTACAAGCAGTCCGAATGCAAAGAGAAAATACTGCTCACACGAGTGCTATATAAAATCAAGGTTTGGAGGAAAAGAAAGATGATCGAACACATTGAACCTAAAGCAACAGCTGATGGCATTGCCGTATTCTGCGCACACGATAAGATAGTGGACACGGACGAGCTTGTAGGAAACCCACGGAACCCGAACAAGCATCCGAAGGAACAGATAGCCGCGCTTGCAAAAATAATCAAGCGTCAGGGCTGGCGGCATCCAATAGTGGTATCGAACCGATCCGGCTTTGTAGTCAAAGGCCACGGCAGACTGCTTGCGGCAAAGGAACTGAAGGCTGCGCAGGTGCCGGTTGATTTTCAGGACTATGAGAGCGAGGCATCGGAGTATGCCGACCTCATGGCGGATAATAAGATACAGGAATTCTCGGAGCTTGACCTTAAGATGTCGGCTGATATCCTTATGGATATAAAGGACAGCGGCGATATTGAATTGGAGATGTCCGCTTTTACCGAGGAGGCTTTAAATGAGCTGCTTGCTAAGAACCAGGAGGGCGAAGCTAAAGAGGACAACTTCGATGTGGAAGCCGAGCTTGAAAAGCCGTGCTTCTCAAAGCCGGGCGATATATGGCATCTCGGCAGGCACACTGTTATATGCGGTGACTCAACCGCCGCGGATACATACAACAGACTGCTCGGTGATGCGAAAGTCAATCTGGTCTGCACAGATCCGCCGTATATGGTAAAGCTCGAAAGCACCTCCGGCAAGATAAAGAATGATGATCTTAACGATAAAGACGCATACGAATTCCTTATGAAAGCTCTCGGCTGTATGCATTACAGCATGGCAAAGGATGCGTCCATATATGTATTTTACGCTACAGCAAAGGGACGCATATTCCATGATGCGTTTGAAGATGCCGGATTCAAGGTCGGTGCGGGACTGGTCTGGAAAAAGGACAGGCTCGTACTTACGCGCACCGACTGGAAGTATATACACGAACCCATATTATGGGGCTGGCGCAAGGACGGCAAGCATAAGTGGTACGGGGATCAGAAACAGAAGACCGTATTTGAGTTTGACCGCATCAAGAGCTCCAAAGAGGATGGGCATGGACATCCGAGCAGTAAACCTGTGCCGCTGATCGCGTATCTCATAGAACAGTGTACCGCGTCGAACGGACTCGTTCTTGACGGTTTCCTCGGTTCGGCATCAACGCTTATCGCTTGTGAACAGCTTAACCGTGTATGCTACGGTATTGAGCTTGAGCCTAAGTTCGTGGATGTTGCTGTGATGAGGTACCTGAAATTTTTTGAGGATAAAGGCGAGGGCGCCGCCGCAGACGTGTATGTTTTAAGGAATGGCGAGGAAATACCATTCAATGAAATATGCAGAGTATAATAGCTTGACTGTTTAGTAATAAGGAGATAATTCAGAATGATAGAAAAAGTTAACCCAGCACACCCGGACAAGGTGGCGGATAGAATAGCGGGCGCAATAGTCGATCTGGCATATAACACAGAGCGTGATCCTAAAATAGCAGTTGAAGTGCTTATAGGTCATGGTGTTTGTCATGTGGTAATAGAGACTACAGCGGATCTTGATACAAGGGAGATAACCTCGGCAATCAGACGAATTGCGGGAAATGTATCGCCTGATATAATGATAGTACCGCAGGACAAGCATCTGAGCAACAATCAAGAACACGGCTTTCGATGCGGCGATAACGGAATATTCAAGGGAATGCCATTAACATCGGAGCAGAAGGCTTTATCGGAAATAGCGCGTGATATTTACGCAAAACATCCGTATGACGGGAAATACATACTCGACCAGACGCGGCTCATTATATGCCAGAGCAATGCTGACTCTGATTCATTAAGAAATCTGTACCCGAATGCGGAGATAAATCCGCTCGGTGACTGGACGGGCGGCACAAGCGTTGACACCGGCGCGACCAACCGCAAGCTCGGCTCGGACATGGCTGATAGTGTGACCGGGGGAGGTCTCCACGGAAAGGATCTGTCCAAGGCGGATGTAAGCGTAAATATATACGCATTTCTGAAAGCGCAGGAGACAGGCAAGCCGGTGGAACTGTGCTGTGCCATAGGTGATGAGTTTGTTGACGGCATTCCGTATCCGGTAATAGTCGAAGCCGCTCGTAAATACATTGTTGCCGTAGGCGGATTTGAGAAGTTTGCCGAGTGGGGACTGTTTTGATTTTATGAAACGGTAACGATCTCGACAGGCTTGCCGAGCTTGTTGGCGTAGTCTATTGTGTGTTTCGTTCCACGCGATACACCGTCCCATATGACAAGCACCCTATCACACAGCTCGACCATGCGGTCGTTCCGTTTCAGAGGTGCGCCCTTATGGTACAGCTTATACTGCGGACGCAAGATGAGCTTTGATATGCGCTTTTTATCAGCGTATGCTTCGGCTAGCATATCCACACCATTTGCACCGCCGGTCAATATAAGGGTTACATCTTCCGGCACATATGGGGCAAGGTCAAAATCCGTAATGCCACGTGAGCCTGCAATTAAGAGCTTCATAAAATCACTTCTTTCCGAAAATAATTATAGCATAACTGTATTGTGGTGTCAAGTTGATACCATACAAATTTACATCAATGTGGTATCATATTGATATACAGTAGGAAGGAGCTGATAATATGTCCAGCTTAAGGACACAATTCACCATGCGGATGGATGCCACGAATCACGCTAAGATCAAAAAGATATCAGAAGCGGAATCACGATCAATGGCGAATATGATAGAATACCTCATCAAAAAAGAGATAGCCCGTTACGAAAAAGAAAACGGCGAGATCCCGATAACAGAAGAGGATATGTATCCGGAATAATGCAGAGACCGTCCCCGACAGCCGAGGGCGGTTTTTTGGTGCATTGATAGCCGCCATTAGCTGTGGGACTTCGATATTATTCGATATGGGCAATTCTATGGACAATGACCGCAGATCAAAGTGGGCCGCATTTCCTTATTATGCATCGAGTGCGATTATGTGGATAAAATCGCAGGCGGATCAAAATCGCTTCATAGTACACAAATATTCCCCGGAAACCTTGTGTAGTATACATACTTGATAAACGGCCGAAAGTACGGTAATATGTGCTCACAATCAGAGAAAAGGAGGATTACCGTAATGGAAATCAAGTACAATATCACAGGCAATGCAAGAAAGGATTTTGTCAAGGCTATAAGCGAAATAGCAGGCGAACCGTCAAAGTATCTTGGAATGCCGAGCTGCGCCTATACAATAGGGAGCAGCTACACTGTAACAAAAGAAGGAAACCTTGAGGTTTCGGATGACGCGCCGGCGAATAAAACAGCATGGCTTATGTCGGAGCTTGAAAAGCGGGGCTATACCGCCGAGCCGATCAATGAGCCGGAGGATGCTGACGAGAAGGTTGGATATTCGATAGGGCTGCATATAACCGAATTATCGGATAAGCCATTCTCAGCGGAAACGCTCGAAAAGCTCAGAGCGATAGTTGCCGGGCATGAGGAACTGTTCAAGAAGTCGCTCGGAACCGGATCCGAGCTTAAAACGGAATGGGAAGAGGATAATCTTTGGTTTGATTGGTTCGAACATATGATAAGACCTAAGCAGGTGGATATTTACAGCGCGTTCTTTAAAGCGTTGTATCGGTTCGCTGAAAACGCTAAGCGTGTCAATGAAACGCATAAGCAAGTCGAGAATGAGAAATTCGCAATGCGGACATTCCTGAATCGGATCGGCTTATCCGGCCCGGAGCATAAGCCGCTCAGAAAAGAGCTGCTCAAAAACCTCTCCGGCAGCAGCGCGTTTCGCTACGGCAGACCAAAGAAAAACAACGATCAAGGCAACAAGATATAGGAATATACCGATAAAAAGTGTACATATACACAATATATAGTGTGTATCTTTGTGTACTAATGGTATTGATATAATCTCCTTTTAGAGGTAATATGGACACAACCAGGAAGCCAGGGCGAGCAGCAAGCGGAGCTTGCGACCAGCCAAAAGGGCAAGGAAAGCCTAAAGAAAAGGAGATTAAAACCATGACAGAAAGAATAGCAAACCAAATCGCAGGAATGAAAAACCAGACCATCGGGGTTGAGGTTGAAATGAACAGCATCAGCCGAGAGAAAGCCGCAAGAG
>JAFRDB010000039.1 GCA_017404065.1 Clostridia bacterium | reverse complement strand
GATAACTGAAAAAGATATTAAAACAAGGATTGCCGAGATATTAACAGATAACGGTTTTAATGTCGTAGCGTCTGAAATTGAAGAGGGGTTTGATAAGCCGGCTGTATTTGTATCGGTATTTCCCGCGTCTGCTAAGAAGCTATCCTGCGGCGGCGCGACGGAGCAGGTGACCGACAGCGTGGAGATAAAGTATATCCCGTCTGTTGAAACGGTAGAGGACTGTATAGATACCGCAAATATTATCAAGCGTCTTTTCTACTACAATACATTTGATATACAGGACAGACATCTAAATGTTGAGCAGATAGAATTTGAAATAGAGAAAACCACGCTTTATGTATATTTCGATATTTCATTTATTCAGATGGTCGAAACAGATGATGATTATGATAAAATGAGAGATTTTGAGATTGGAGGGATATAAAATGGGTTTACCCCAGATATTAATTGAGTTCATAGCGAGAGCCGAGACCGCGATACGCCGTTCAAGCAACGGCACTGTCGCGGTCATACTTGCCGACGATACGAAATCCGGCGAGGGCAATCTCAGCTACAGCTATGCGACCGCTGCCGATTACGGCTTGAGCAGCAGCTGGAGCACAACCAACAGACGGTTTTTAAACCTCATATTCGCAGGCTCGCCGAAGAAGGTAATAGCCGAGCGTATCAGTACACGGGATGAGGGATACGAGGAGGCGCTGTCACGGCTCAGCAACAAGAAATGGAACTGGCTGTGTGTTCCGGGCATTGCCGAGACTGATGTTGAGGATATAAAGGACTGGATCATAGCCCAGCGGAGTGCAAAAAAGACGTTTAAAGCTGTGCTGCCAAACTGTGCCGCAAACAATGAGGGGATAGTTAACTTCGCAACGGACGGTATAAAGTGCGGCTCTTATGCTCATTCCACAGCAAACTACTGCGCCCGTATCGCAGGCTTGCTTGCGGGATTGCCTATGAACGAGAGCGCGACATATTATGTCATGGACGATGTGGACAGCATAACCGAGAGCATTACGCCTGATGCCGATATAGACGCCGGTAAGTTTATCCTCATAAACGACGGCGAGAAGATAAAAGTCGGCAGGGGAGTGAACTCGCTTGCAACGCTTTCGGGCAGCAAGACCGAGGACATGAAGAAGATCAAGATCATTGAGGGAATGGATCTGATGCGTGACGATATCCGTGATTCATTCGAGAACAACTATATCGGCATCAACAATTCATACGATAACAAGATGATGTTCATAGCCGCTGTCAACCAGTATTTTGACGGACTGGTATCTCAGGGTGTTCTGTACGACCAGGGCGAGAACTATGCGGAGATAGATATACCGGCGCAGCGAGACTGGCTTGCTCAGAAATATGATGTGTCCGAATGTTCCGATGATCAGATAAAGAAGGCTAAGACAGGCAGTTATGTGTTCGTAAAGGCAAACGTTGAGTTCAGTGACGCGATAGAGGATCTGCACTTCAGCGTTATGATGAACTGACGGAGGTAATGGTATATGGCAAGTGACAGGAGAAAGCCCGCGGTCGGAAAGGTCATATCCGGCACACACGGGTATCTGTGGTGGAACGGTGACCTTTGCTATGAGGTGACATCGTTTGAGGCAAAGATAAAGACCAACCGTGAGACCATAAACTTTTCCGGCGATATGTGGGACGACAGCAAGCTAATGGGAGTGTCGGGTTCATGGTCAGCGAAGATAAAGAAGATATACTCGCGAGGCAAGGAATATGCCGAGAGCCTTGCGGCAGGTATCGACGAGCGTATGTCGCTTATCGGCAAGCTTGATGATCCCGATAACGGCGGCATAGAACGAGTACAGCTTAAAAGCTGCTGGCTTGATGAGCTTACCCTGCAGGCGTTTGAGAACGGTAAGCTCGCGGAGGACGAGTTCTCAGGCGGGTTTACGGGCTTCAGCTATCTTGATGATATAGACGATCCGTGCATGTAAAAATATATAATTAATAAAGAAAGAGAGGACAGTTAAATGAATAAGAATACAAAACTAACCCTTGCGGAGCTGTTAAAACGCAAGGAGCAGATGCTTTCTGCAAAGAAAACGAAAAGGACGCTTGATCTGTATGTAAAATCAATCGATGCAACGATCACCATAGAGGAGCCGACCGGCGCGCTCTGCCGTGACGCAAACGATATGGAGCCGGGCGAGGGCGATAAGTATATGTGCTACGAGTGTATAAAGGAGCCGAACCTCAAATCACAGGAGGCGCAGGATGCGTTCGGATGCGCTGATCCGATGGATATTGTCGAGTGCATATTCGCGCCGGGCGAGATACCGCAGATAGCGATAGAGTGTATGAAGCTTGCCGGGTACATGGGCGGTGTTGAAGCGGTAAAAAACTGATAGAAACGGACGGAGAGCTGCAGCTTATCCATT
>JAFRDB010000038.1 GCA_017404065.1 Clostridia bacterium | reverse complement strand
GATAACTGAAAAAGATATTAAAACAAGGATTGCCGAGATATTAACAGATAACGGTTTTAATGTCGTAGCGTCTGAAATTGAAGAGGGGTTTGATAAGCCGGCTGTATTTGTATCGGTATTTCCCGCGTCTGCTAAGAAGCTCTCCTGCGGCGGCGCGACTGAGCAGATAACAGACAGCGTGGAGATAAAGTATATCCCGGCTGTTGAAACGGCAGAGGACTGTATAGATACAGCAAACACGATCAAACGCCTGTTCTATTACAGTGACTTTGATATACAGGACCGGCATTTAACTATTGAACAGATAGAATTTGAAATAGAGAAAACCACGCTTTATGTATATTTCGATATTTCATTTATTCAGATGGTCGAAACAGATGAGGATTATGATAAAATGAGAGATTTTGAGATTGGAGGGATATAAAATGGGTTTACCCCAGATATTAATTGAGTTCATAGCGAGAGCCGAGACCGCGATACGCCGTTCGAGCAACGGCACTGTCGCGGTCATTCTCGCCGACGATACGAAATCCGGCGAGGGCAATCTCAGCTACAGCTATGCGACCGCTGCCGATTACGGACTGAGCAGCTCATGGACGACTACTAACAGGCGGTATCTGAACCTCATATTCGCAGGCTCGCCGAAGAAGGTAATAGCCGAGCGTATCAGTACACGGGATGAAGGATACGAGGAGGCGCTGTCACGGCTCAGTAACAAGAAGTGGAACTGGCTGTGTGTTCCGGGCATTGCAGAGGCTGATGTTGAAGATATAAAGGACTGGATCATAGCCCAGCGGAGTGCAAAAAAGACGTTTAAAGCTGTGCTGCCCAACTGTGCCGCGAACAATGAGGGGATAGTTAACTTCGCAACGGACGGTATAAAGTGCGGCTCTTACTCGCATTCCACAGCAAACTACTGTGCGCGGATAGCAGGCTTACTAGCGGGACTGCCTATGAACGAGAGCGCGACATATTATGTCATGGACGATGTGGACAGCATAACCGAGAGCATTACACCTGATGCCGATATAGACGCCGGGAAGTTTATCCTCATAAACGACGGAGAGAAGATAAAGGTCGGCAGGGGCGTGAACTCGCTTGCAACGCTTTCGGGCAGTAAGACCGAGGACATGAAGAAGATCAAGATCATTGAGGGGATGGATCTGATGCGTGACGATATCCGTGACTCGTTCGAGAACAACTATATCGGCATCAACAATTCATACGATAACAAGATGATGTTCATAGCCGCTGTCAACCAGTATTTTGACGGACTGGTATCTCAGGGTGTTCTGTACGATCAGGGCGAGAACTATGCGGAGATAGATATACAGGCGCAGCGCGACTGGCTTGCTCAGAAATATGATGTGTCCGAATATTCCGATGATCAGATAAAGAAGGCTAAAACAGGCAGTTATGTATTTGTAAGGGCTAATGTTGAGTTCAGTGACGCGATAGAGGATCTGCACTTCAGCGTTATGATGAACTGATGGAGGTAGTGGTAAATGGCAAGTGACAGGAGAAAGCCCGCGGTCGGGAAGGTCATATCCGGCACACACGGGTATCTGTGGTGGAACGGTGACCTTTGCTATGAAGTAACTTCGTTCGAGGCAAAGATAAAGACCAACCGTGAGACCATAAACTTTTCCGGCGATATGTGGGACGACAGCAAGCTAATGGGCGTATCGGGTTCATGGTCAGCGAAGATAAAGAAAATATACTCGCGCGGCAAGGAATATGCCGAGAGCCTTGCGGCAGGTATCGACGAGCGTATGTCGCTTATCGGCAAGCTCGACGATCCCGATAACGGCGGCATAGAACGAGTACAGCTTAAAAGCTGCTGGCTTGACGAGCTTACCCTACAGGCGTTTGAGAACGGTAAGCTGACGGAGGACGAATTCAGCGGCGGGTTTACAGGCTTCAGCTATCTTGATGATATAGATGATCCGTGTATGTAAAAGAAAGAGAGGATAGTTAAATGAATAAGAATACAAAACTAACCCTTGCGGAGCTGTTAAAACGCAAGGAGCAGATGCTTTCTGCAAAGAAAACGAAAAGGACGCTTGATTTGTATGTAAAATCAATCGATGCAACGATCACCATAGAGGAGCCGACCGGCGCGCTCTGCCGTGATGCGAACGATATGGAGCCGGGCGAGGGCGATAAGTATATGTGCTATGAGTGTATCAAGGAGCCGAACCTCAAATCACAGGAGGCGCAGGATGCGTTCGGGTGCGCTGATCCAATGGATATTGTCGAGTGCATATTCGCGCCGGGCGAGATACCGCAGATAGCGATAGAGTGTATGAAGCTTGCCGGGTACATGGGCGGTGTTGAAGCGGTAAAAAACTGATAGAAACGGACGGAGAGCTGCAGCTTATCCATT
>JAFRDB010000037.1 GCA_017404065.1 Clostridia bacterium | reverse complement strand
ATCGAGTAATCGCCGTTGCTGTGCGCTTTTGACGAAAACAAACTCTAACGTACCAACGTACGCCGACGAGCTTGTTTTCGTCAAATCCAACCTAATTTTTCGACGTCTGCCAGCGTGTAGACAGGTTTGTCTACACGCTGAGGGGCTGTTGCTACAGCCCCTTTCTGTTTGACAAAAGGAGAATAATATGATATTCTATAAGACATAAGTTTGTGAAAGGAGATCGTGTTCATATATGGAAATAGAGCATAATTCAAGACAAGAATTTTTTCGCAGTCCCATGGGCGCAGTCACGTGCGGTACCGAGATAAGATTTCGTCTGGTCGTTTCGGGTGTAGGAATACCGCGTTCGGTCAAGCTCATATATAAACGTGACGGCGGCAACGAGGTCTATGTCGATATGCCGTATGTGTTCTCGGTTATCAGCAGCAGCACGTATGAAAAGACAATTAAAATGCCGGATGAGGCGGGGCTTATCTGGTATTATTTTGAGATAGCTACCGATGTCGGTATAGTATATTACGGCAACAGTCATAATAATCTTGGCGGACGTGGCGAGATCAGCTTTGGCACACCCGAGCATTCGTTCCAGATAACTGTGTATAAAGAGGGATATACAACTCCGGATTGGTTCAAGCACGCAGTTGCATATCAGATATTTCCCGACAGGTTCTGCAACGGAAACGAGGACGGCTCGTTTTTGGGCGATCGTACAGACATTATAAAAAGAAACTGGGGCGATCAGCCGTTTTATAAGGCGGAGCAGTTCGGCGGAGAGTATAAGGCAAACGATTTTTTCGGTGGCAACCTTGAGGGTATAATTAAGAAGCTCCCGTATTTGGAGGAGTTGGGCATTACGGTAATATATCTTAATCCGATATTCAAGGCAGCGTCAAATCATAAATATGACACGGGCTGCTATGAGGAGATAGACCCGATGTTCGGTGATGAGGATACGTTCAGGAGGCTTTGCGCAGAAGCAAAGAGGCGCGGCATACGTATCATTCTTGACGGTGTCTTCAACCATACCGGCGATGACAGTATGTATTTCAATAAATATGGAAATTACGACAGCGTGGGCGCGTTCCAGTCAAAGGATTCACCGTACTATTCATGGTTCCGGTTCATGGAATATCCAGATGTTTATGAGTCGTGGTGGGGAATGACTACTCTGCCGCAGGTGGATGAGAGCAGCGAGGCGCTCAGAGAATATTTGCTTACCGGCGAGAATTCGATAGTAAAAAAGTGGATCAGGCTTGGGGCATCGGGCTGGAGACTGGATGTCGTCGATGAGCTGCCGGATTTCTTTGTAAAGGAGCTGAGAGCTGCCGTGAAGGAGGTCGATCCGGAGGCGGTAGTGATCGGTGAGGTTTGGGAGGATGCGTCCAACAAGGTAGCATACGGCGAGAGACGCGCGTATTTCTACGGTGACGAGCTGGATTCCGTAATGAATTATCCGCTAAGAAACGCTCTTATAGATTTTGCGCTTTGTCGTATCGATGCGATCGAGTTCAATAAGAGAATAATGAGCATAAGGGAAAATTATCCCGATCCGGCATATTATTCTCTGCTCAACATTATCTCATCGCATGATGTGGAGCGTATTGTAACATTGATGGGCGGAGTGCCTAACAGACATGAGGTCGACCGTGAGCATCAGGCGCGATTTATGCTTGACGGCTATGCGCTCAAGGTGGCAAGAAAACGCGCTATGCTGATCTATGCCATGGTGCTGACCATGCCCGGTGTTCCGTGTATATTTTATGGCGATGAGCTGGGAATACAGGGTTACGGAGATCCGTTCTGCCGCGCGTGCTTCCCTTGGGGCAGGGAGGACGAGGTCGACCCGGATGCTCAGATGCGCGGGTGGATAAAGCAGCTCACGGCGCTCAGAAGATCGTCAGCGGCATTCAGTACCGGCCAATTCAACTACATATACAGGATCGGCTGCACTTATGCGTATATCAGACGAACGTCGGATGAAAGATATATTGTGTTAGTTAATTTTGATGATACGGCAAAGGATATCCGCCTTGACGCTGCACGATATGACATCACCGGCATAGAAACCGTGCTATCGACTGCATCTGAAAAAAGAAGCTATGGTTCGGCAGACGGAATATTTTATATAAATGTGCCCGCACATTCATTTATTGTATATAAAGCGTGAAAACACACAAAAAAGTCTGTTTTTTTACTTGAAAATTTATTAAAAATAATGTATCATGGTACATATATAAGTGTATCGATTCTTAAAAAAGGAGGAATATTTATGAACAAAAAGCTAATATCAGTTATTTCGATAGCGGCGCTTGCTATCCAGGCTGCGGCAATGCCGATAATAGCTAATGCAGAGGCGCATGCTACATATATAACGGATTCGGATTTTTCAGACTGTGCTGTTGGCGGAGCGACAGAGAACCCGATATACGGCATGGGAATTATAATGGACGGCAGCCCGTGGCTTTCCAAGGGTTCGTCTAATCGGCATTTTGAAACCTTCTATTATGATGAGGAATACAAGACAAACTATTGCAACATGTATTCCGAGAGCAATAAGGTCGGCACGGACGGCGCGGGCTCAATGTATATGTATCAGAGAGATACGACATCGAATTTCTCCCAGACGTATGGCTATTGCCAGTTTGATATCAGAATGAAGTCCGGATCGTTTGAGCTTTGCTACGGCTCGTTCTCGGACCCGACCTCAAATACAAACTATAGGGCAAACACGCTGACGTTCAGCCCCACGCAGATAATCTCGCATGACGGTTCAAAAACGGTAACACTGGCATCTATAAAAACAGATCAGTGGTATACGGTTAAGATAGTTGTTGATAATGTTCTCCAGGCAACGAGTCTTTCTGTAACCGATAAGAAATCGGGCAAGGTCGTAGGAATGCTTGAGGACGCATCCTATCAGCAGGAAGAATGCACAAAGGTTTGTATATGGTGCTTCGGATATATCAGAGGCAATGCATATAATTATGATCTTACGCATGTAACGATCTCAAAGACGGATGACAAGCAAAACCCGTATTCGATCAAGTGATTTTTTGAAATATAACAATGCCGGAGATAACGCAGTCTCCGGCAAAAATTATTTTTATCCATAATTTGACACCAAATATTGGAATAAAACTCCCCGATCATACCATATATAGTGATACATAGATGTAAACAAAACAGCAAAAAAATTCAATGAAATTTTCTCTTGAAATCTATGTGATTTTAGTGTATAATATATATGTATAATGAGAGTTGTGCGCAATTATGCAAGAAGGGGAGAGAGCTATATGCTGCATAATAAGTTTTTTTCGCATAACGAGGACAGCACAAAGGATAATGAAGGCTTTACGCGGCTTATGCTGCGTGATGCGGAGCTTGTTAAACCTATTCTAAAAGAGAGGTTCCTCAGGGACTATATATTCGGAGTGGGAGATGCCGAGGAGTCGTTCAGACTCTATTGCGGCGCGTTTGGCGTAAAGAGCGATATGCCGGTAAGGGTATCGATCATCAGCACAGGAGAATGCATGTCAAAGGAATTAAGGCTAACGCTGATGAATGTTGCAGAGCAGCTGTTTGGCCGCAGTATAATCCTTAACACGCAGCTGTTTGCATCGCTGTTTCTGATTTTGGAGGATATGCCAGACAGAGATATAAAAGGGCGGCTTTTGGAGCTGACGCGTATCGGGGGCCGTGAGGAAGCGGTTTTTTCGGTATACAGTGTGACAGTGCCTTTAGCAGAGATCCCGAGCGCGTTCGAAAGAATAAAAAAATGCCTTGAGTATTCGTTTTACACTGGCAGCTTCGATGTTATGTGCGAAGACGAAATGCGAACAGGCGCGGGCTACTCTTTGCTGATACCAAAATATATGGGGATAGAGAGAGCGGTCGTAAGCGGAGACGAAAAAAAGACAAAATCCCTGCTGACTGAGTTTTATAACGAGCTGGAAAAATGCATGCCTCCGCCGGCTGTTGCCAAAACATATTGTCTGGAGCTTTATGTATGCATAATCCGCTGTTGTCCGGCGAAGAAGATAGAGGCCTATATGAAGGGTCTTTCGATGATAAGCCGCTGCAATAGCATAATCGATATAAAAATGTTTATAACCGATAAGGCTCTTGAGATCGTGCATATCAATAAGCCGAATGAGTATAAGGTATTCAGCTCGCTTGTAAAGGACACGCTTGCGATAATCGATGACAATATCAGAAATGAAAATCTTTCACTGAGATGGATAGCAAAAAATCATTTGTTTACAAATGTGGATTATCTCGGCAAGGTATTCAAGAAAGAGGTTGGGACGAATTTTTCGCATTATGTAATGACCAAACGGATGGAGCTTGCTAAAGAGCTTATCATGGGCGGCAAAAAGGATCGTATTTACGAGGTGGCGGAAAGAGTCGGATACGGAACCAATTCACAGTATTTCAGCCAGGTGTTTAAAAAATATACGGGATTGTCCCCGCTGGAGTACAAGGAGGCAGCAAGAATTGCTTCAAATCAATAAACAGAATCTGTTAAGTGGACGGGTAATTCGCCCGAAGGCTTTTGGAGATAAAATTATATGGAGGTAGTATAATGAGTAAAAAACTTAAAGCTATCATTTGCGCGTTAACGGCAGGTATGCTTATGACTACATCGGTCGGTTTCACCGCATTTGCGGCAGAGACAAATGCAGACGGCTCAGGCAAAGAAACCGTGCTTGCGGCTGACGGCTCTGAGGCGATTGCAACAGAAACGCCGGAGACTGTTAACGGTGCGGATATTGTGGAGGATGAGGCAGACGCGGCGCGTCTGGCTGACGAGGCGGCAGAACAGGGATCGGAGGAGGTCGCTCCGACAGAGGTTCCGAAGTCATACGACAATGATACATATTATCAGAACGCGCTTAAGGTATGCTCGGGGCTTGGAATCATAACAGGATATGATGACGGTTCTGTAAAGCCGGAATCGACTGTTACCCGTGCGGAGATGGCAACGATCATTCTCAGAATGATCGCAAATACCGCAGAATCGACATATCAGAATGTATTTACTGATGTAAGCGATTCGCACTGGGCGGCCGGGACTATCCAGACAGCCGTAGAGCAGAACATTGTTAACGGTATGGGCGACGGTACATTTGTGCCTGACGGTCCCGTTAAGCATGAGCAGGTCATCAAGATGATCGTTTGCGCTATGAACTATGGTCCTGATGCTGAAAACGCGGGCGGATATCCGCAGGGCTACCTTGCTGTAGGCGGCTCAACACTGAAGCTTCTCACAGGCGTTACCGGCGCTTCAGGCGACGATATGCCGAGAGGAGAGGTCATAAAGACAGTCTATAACGCACTTAAGGCATCATACAGAGACATAAAGGAATTTAAGAACGGCTATCCTGTATATCAGACTAAGGATACACTCGGCATAGAGAAGTTTGATATGTACGAGGAGGAGGGTGTGCTTACAACGACTCCGAACATCACGATTGCTGCGGGAACCGTAACAAAGGATGACATTATCACGATAGACGGTGTTGATTACAAGTGTGACTTCAATGTTGATGAGTACGTTGCCACAAAGGTAAAGTTCTATTATATTGATGATAAGAACGATGACAGTAAGGTCATCGCAATGTTCTCGGTAGGCAAATCCAAAGAATACACCTTTAAGGACAAGGATATAGAGTCGATCGCTACAACGGGCAATGAACCCTCGGTCAAGGTGTATACATCGGAAAACTCAAGCTCAACAAAATCATACAAGATAAAAAATGCCACGATCGTATACAATGGCACTATCATAACAACGGCAAGCTATGCGGCAAGCGGCGGAAATGTAGCGGATTACGATAAATTCCTGAAGCCGCATGTCGGCACGATAAAGATCGTCGATTATGATGATGACGGTTATTATGATATAGTTTTTGTTGACTCCTATGAAACGATGCTCGTTACAAGTGCTACATCGGAAAAGCTAAACGGTAAGATCAATAATAAGAATACAACGATCGAATATGATCTTGATGACAGCAGCTATGAATTATTCGTTACAAAGAACGATACATCGGCATCGGTAAAGAACCTCAAAAAGAATGATGTCGCATCGATAAAGAGAAATCTTGACGGTGACAAGATAACAATAGTCGTAACAGGCGAGTCCGTCACAGGTACCGTTTCGGCAACAGGAACAGAGGATGACGATGTAACCGCTACCGTAAACGGACAGATATACAAGGTAGATACAAATGCAGTAGCGGATCTGAAGTCGGGCGTTGCGGGAACCTTCTATCTTGACATGTTTAACCGTATAGGCTATGTTAAGCTTGACAGCGCGCTTGTTGAAAACGAAAACTACGCTGTAGTGGCAAAAGCATATTATAATGATGAGCAGGAGCTTGTTATAAGACTCTATACACAAGAGGGTACGGAGGTCGAGGCGAAGCGCGCCAGCTCAATGAAGTATTGGGCACCGAATGCGTCCGCAAGATCGTCATCAACGCCTTCGGAGGAAAAGCTGTTCAAGGATCTTAGCACTGACAGCAATTACGTACAGTGCGGCTCGCAGCCGGTCAAGCTCTGTAAGTACACTTTAAACAGTAACGGCGAGCTTTCCAAGCTCTTTGTTGCAACGGGCATTGAGAACGTAAAAGAAAGTGATTATAATGACGCGCTTGTTATTTACACAAGAAAGGGTTCGGATGACAGCTATACGTCAAACATGAGAAACAGATCCGCAGTAGGCGGTACGGTAGACGGCTATACGATAAATGACGGCATAACAGGCTTTGTCGTTCCTGATGATGCTTCGGAAAGAGGATCGGGAGCGAACTACAAGGTAAGCGAGATAACGGCTTCACGTTATAAGAATTATGATAACGGTGTTGATATAGATTACGCTATTGGCGGATTTACTACAGGCAGCACAAAGACTGCCCAGGTCCTTATAGAATTTGCTACCAGCGCAACGTCCATGTATAACATAGACGAGCTTGATACGGCATCAATCAGACCTGTACTCATAGTATCAAAGATAAACGAATCGGCTAATGCAGACGGCGATAAGGTCTATACCATACATGGCTATTCGGCAGGTTCAGAGGTATCCTACACAACAATGGATACAACAAGCTGCTATAAATTTACCGGCTGGAATACTACTTCGAGAAAGTATGTCGGCGATTTGGTATTTGATGCTACGGGAGTTAATAAGAAGGCGAATGTGGAGCTTACCTCCGTACTGAAGCAGGGCGATATTATAGCATTGGCTACGGCGGGTAATGATATCCGATCAATGGTAATAATGGCATCGGCGGCGGATGTTGCGAAAAAGGCTGTTACAGGCGAGGCTGAAGGTCTTAAGCAGCTACCGGGCGGCTCAAGCGCATCGGGCGCGACACGTCAGACGTACTTCATGGGCTTTGTTTCGACTGTAGACGTAGATGACTCTGCGTTCATAGGATTGAGAGATTATGAGGGTTCCGCGAACGGTTCGGTATCCTATAACTCCAGCACGGCATTCAGCTATGTAACACTCACCGTAAACGAAAGCGGCAAGATAACAAATACCAAGGTAGATAAATCAGGCGGCATGGAGCCTACGGAGCTTTATAACTGGGGCGATGACGAGAATCAGTATGACTACTTCGTATGCTCATCACTCAAGGGCAACATGAGCAACGGATATGTGATCCGTGTTGAGATCGAAAGGTAATTTTAAAAAGCAGTGCCGGAGACTTGTTTAAAGTCTCCGGCGGCATGAAACTAAACCAGGAGGTTAATAATGGCTAATATATTAAAAAAGCTTGTTGCCGGTATTTCTGCGGCAGCGATGCTAGCAACCATGACGGCTGTGCCTGTGTTTGCCACAGAAACTATAATAAATATAGATTACACAGATTCTGAATCAGAGGAATGGCCGGCGGTATCCAATGTTGTGCAAAGCCGATCGGATGAATTTGGATTGCTTTTGGATGCTACAGGAAATGATAGGAGGCCTACGGCAACGCTTACTCTTGATACCACTGTTTCTGATAGTTCAGTTATAGAGTATGACTTTATGTATTGCGGCAGAGGTGACGGATCAAGCTCTATAAACTTCGGCAATATCGTATCATTAACGTTGAACAAGCTGGATGCGGCTACTGTAGGCGGCAGCATCAATGGTGTAACATATACAGGTGTACCAAAAGCTAATAATTCAACATCGATACCTGCAGTGAGCAATACAAGTGCAACGAAAAGCTATTGGTCACAGTATATGCATGTAAAGCATATTGTCAATATGGAATCAAAAACGGTGGATACGACTATAGGTATCGGTGAGACGATTTATGTTGAGGAGACAACACCGTTTTCAAGCACATCGGCAACGTCGTTCAACACAGTGAAATATTCCTTTGCCAAGTATGCAGCAGCAGTGTTCAAGAATATTACAATATCGACTGTTGATGCACCGTCTGTAACGATGGAGGATATTAATCTTCTTGTTGTAGGCGATTCGGCAAAAGTGGCAACGATTACTAATGCAGATTCTTTTGACGTACAGCTTACGGATGACACGAACTTTTCATACAGTACAGAGGATACCGATGCCGGTACAGAGGTATATATAACAGTTGATCAATCTGCAGAATCCGGTGCGCAAACAACAGTCACAGTGCAAGCTGAAAAGGATATAACTGTTAAAAAAACGATTACTATTACGGCTAAAACCGAAGCAGATATAGTTCAGGATGTAAGCGATGAGCTGGTGCTGTCAGGAACAAGTGTAGAGCTTGTTGATGGAACTGAATATAATGTAACCGGTTTATTTGATTTGCCTGTTTCCACAAACAATGATGCTGATATAGTGTGGTCGGTAGAGGGTTCATCTTATGTGCAGATATCAGATAATTCTGAGTTTGAATTCAGAAAGGAGCCGGGTATAGATGGCGAAGTCGCAACGCTGAAGGCTCAGATCAGTTATGGAAGCGCTCAAGCGGAAAAAGTGTTTACACTAAATCTGATATACAAGGTAAACGACACTTATTACAACGAGAACTTTGACGATTTTACAGCAGGTACGATCGTAAATTTAGCCAGCGGCTCCAACACAAACTATAAGGCTTCAAAGGGTATGACCTTCTCATGCGGAACGCGCGGCGATGGCGGTGGTGATGCTATCGGTGTTATTATTAAGGATAACGATGGCGGTAAGTATATGACCATTGCAAACTCTAACTATACAGGACAGGGAAGAAAACCTGTAGTTACATTAACAAGGAAGATAAACGTTTATTATAACCTTGTTTTAAAGTTTAAAGCAAGATTTGACGCAGCTGATGATGAGCTTCTTATAACGGATGGAAGCAGCCATACGCTTACGTTAATGCCGCCTTCAACCTCGTATGCGGGCAAGTGGCTTGACTATACAATAATAGGTTCAGGCACGAGCGTGGTTTCGATCCTTGCTAAGGATGAGGAGGGCAATCCTGTTGCCTTTTATTCGGGCAATGCTCCGCTCACATCGGTCAACACTATTTTGCTGGAGGATACGAATGCATCAACGGTAGATATAGATGATTTATATATCGCAAGTGATGATGAGATCATCAGTGACGCCGATAAAGTAGCGGCCGGCAAAGTAAATACAGAGATCACAGATCTAAAAAAATCAAAGGATGTTTATACAGCAACAAATGATTTCGTTCTTCCGGATGCACCTGAAGGTGTAACAGTATCATGGAAGGTCATGCAGAAGAAAAAGGATGCATCAGAATGGGAGGATTCATCGTTTATAACCGTATCAGGCACATCCGCAACGATCAACCCGACTGCGGATATAGATAATTACGATGTGAAGCTCGTGGCGACAATAACCTCCGGTGATGCAACAGATACAAAGGATTTCGTGATGGAACTTCCGAATCCTATGGATGAAATAAACGGTATACTTGCAACAGACTTCAATGTAGTGAATACTACCGATTTGGGTACGGATGGCAAGACACCCATAACCTTTGATCTCAAGGGCAGCGAAATGCTCAAGCGCGACCTGATCCTGCCGTTAAAGTACAAGGCATATAAGAATACGACCGTAGCATGGACGTCATCGGACAGCAGCCACCTTGCTATAGCGGAGGACGGCACCGCAACAATAAAGACGAGCGATTTCAATGCGCATGAGGTAACGCTCACAGCGGTCGTTACATACAAGAAGGGCAGTATAACCTATTCAAGCGAGCCGCAGAATTTTACAATAAAGACAGGCTTTGAGGAAAGTGACAAGACAAGCGGCGATGCGACAATGGGCAAGTACAGAGTCAGATATGACATGGCCTATGACAATAACTTCAGCGCTGTTCCGTCAAGAGCTACGACAGATATTAAGCTTCCGACCGAAGGTTATTTCGGCTCGGAGATCACATGGACTTCAAGCGCACCGACTATAATATCAAATTCGGGTAAATTCAGCAAACCGTCATCTCCCAAGACGATCAATCTTGCTGCTACAGTGTTAAGCGGCAGCGTAAGTGAGACAAAGAGCTTCACCGTATCGGTTTCCGGAACCGGATCAAGCTCCGGCGGCGGCGGTGGCGGCGGCAGCGTGTCGAGCACCGGTACGACCAATAAGGGCGCGGGCGCCGGCGGAACCATCTATTCTGCTAATTCAAGCGCGATCGATGCAGATACCACGTCCTCGGCGGAGAAGGTAGCACAGCTTCAGGAAGAGGCGCTTGCGTCGAATGATTTGTTCAAGGACATTACAGAGGCGGCATGGGCAAGAGATGAGATAAACGGTCTTGCGAAAGCCGGCATTATAAACGGTAAAACAGACACTCTGTTTGCGCCGAACGACACAATAACAAGAGCAGAGTTTGCGAAGATGCTCATGGGCACGCTCGGTCTTGCATCGAACGCATATACAACATCGAGCTTCAGAGATGTTTCGACAGATGCATGGTATTTTGAGGCTGTTGAGTCAGCATATAATCTTGGCATCATCACCGGTGTGGGCGAAGGAATATTCGCGCCGAATGCTCTCATCACAAGACAGGATATGGCTGTAATGGTGGAAAGGGCAATTGATGTCGCGGGCAAGACTATTGAAGAAACAGCAGAAGCTAAGACCTTTGCGGACGAAGGCAGCATAGCGGATTATGCAAATACAGCAGTCGATAAGCTTGTAAAGGGCGGCGTAATAAACGGTATGTCCGACACGGAGTTTGCTCCGCTTGCCAACGCGACAAGGGCGCAGGCTGCGAAGATGCTTTATAAGCTCCTGTAAAATATGATCGATCGTTAAAAGCAGCAGTGTGAAATAAAACACTACAAACGGCTTCTGAAATCCGGCTGAACCAAGCTGGTTTCAGAAGCCTTTTTAATGCAAAAAAACGTGCGAAAGGATAAAAAAATCAATTTAGCGGGCAGAGCCGCGCCGATAGACTTTTTATGATAGTGAATGAAAAAATCATCTGCGGCAGCGTGAACGCATACTGGTAATGTTATTAAGTTTTTATTTAAAATCCATAGAGTTTTAGAGCTGATGTAAAAAGAAAATGGATAATAACGCAGAATGGCAGCACGGAGGAATAGCCGAAGCTGTTATCGGGTTGCTTTGGATAAAGAATATGGAAAGCGACAAACAGCGTGAAAACATGAAATTAAAGTGCCGTTCTTTAGCACAAAAAGCGAATTGAAAAGGGTTTTAAATCAAACAAAACACTGCCCTCAGCAATCGGCAAATCACCGGTCGACGAGGGCAGTGTTAATATATTTTTTTGTTTCTTAACGATCAATCGTTGTCGTCTGTGTTTTGATCGGAGTAGCGGGAATTTGCGCCTTTGCCGCTTGTTCTGCGGTTTTCGGTATTCCTTACTATTCTGTCGGTCCTGTTGATTTTACGGCTTTCCTCAGCCTCGCGGCGCTGCTTTATTTGCTGCAGCCGTCTTTTTCTGTCTTTACGCTGCTTTGCGGCCCGTACAATGAATGCAAGGATAACGATCAGTATTATCGGTATAAAGAACAGCGGACTCAGGACAATGCGTAAAATAACGTGCAGTATGTGCTTTATCATATCCTGCTCAACGTCATTTGCCGCGATCAGATTTGCCTTGCCTATTTCTGCGTCCTTGTAGATATATGATATAGTTCCGACAACATCGCCCTTGTGTATCGGTGCGGTAAGCTCCGACGGTCGGTTTATTACCGGCTGAACTTCACCGGTTATGTCGTTGCCGATCGGAACCAGTGCCGTAACATCCGCGTCAACTGTCAGCGTCAGCCGCTTATCCTTCTTTGCCTCGCTTACCTTCGAGTCGGCGACGATGTTGCCGACCGAAGCAAGGATGCCTGTTTCGTAGTTGTTGAAGCCGTAATCGAACAGATTGCGAGATACATTGTATGAGTACGCCTTTGTTTTCTGATCCTCATCATCACATTTCATTACGACAGTGAGAAGGTTCAGACCGTTATATTCGGCAGACGCCACAAGACAGTGCCCTGCTGCTTCCGTTGTTCCGGTCTTTATTCCCGTACATTGCTTATATACGTAATAGGATGACCTTGATGTGCCAAGAAACAGGTTTGTCGCGGGAAGGTCGCGGTTAAGCGAATATTTATTTGTCGGATCAATGTGGTAAGTCGGTTTTTTTACTATCTCGCGAAATTGCTCGTTTTGCATACAGTATTTTGCGAGTGTTGCAAGATCGTTTGCCGTAGTGTAATGATTTTCATCGTGTACACCGCACGGATTGACAAAATGAGTGTCTGTCATACCGATCTCCGCCGCTTTTGCATTCATCAGATCTACAAAAGACTGCATTGATCCCGCGAGCTGTATTGCTATAACGTTTGCCGCGTCGTTGGCGCTGTATACCAGCATGCCGTTCACAAGATCGGTCATCGAAAGCTCTTCGCCTACAAGTATACCCATGTGTGAATCCTCAAGGGTTATGGATTGCAGCGCTTCATAGGAGGCGGTTGCGATCTCGTCCATTCTTCCGCTTTCAAGAGCGATGATGCCGGTCATCATCTTAGTTGTGCTTGCCGGATACAGCCGCTCGGTTATGTTCTTGCCGTACAGCAATCTTCCGGAAGCCAAATCCATCAGCAGTGCTGCCTCGGAGTGTTCTGTGTTTGGCGGTGTGGCATCGGGATTTTCGGTATATATCTGCGCGTCCGCGACTGTCGGTACGGTTTCTTCTGCGGTTGCCGTCTCCGGTTCAGGCTCGGCGCAAACGATACCGGCTGTGCAGGTCAGTATCGCGGCGGCTGCTGCGAGCGTGAGTGATCTTTTATATTTTGGCATAGTTCCTCCTTTGTGTCTCTCAATTACATATTTAATTTAGCAATTATCCATCTTATTATACATAAACCAAAGCCAAATTTCAATAGTGAGATGATTTTTTTTTAAGTTTTTTAAAAAATTTCTTTAAAACTATAGAAATTTTCGTGTATTGCTGATATAATAATATATAATGGAGTGTTATGGCTGTTTCGAAGCTGACGGAAGGATATGAGATAATGAAAATATTGGTAGTAGACGATGAAAATATATTAGTAAAGGGTCTGAAGTTTAATCTTGAACAAGAGGGATATCAGGTTATAGCAGCATACGACGGCGAGGAGGCTGTAAGGCTTGCGCATGACGACAGCGTAGATCTTATACTGCTTGATCTTATGCTGCCCAAAATAGACGGGTTTACCGCGTGCAGACAGATCCGCGCATTCTCGAATGTGCCGATAATAATGCTGACTGCGAAAAGCGAGGACGTAGATAAGATTCTGGGGCTTGAATACGGCGCGGATGATTATATAACCAAGCCTTTCAACGTTCGCGAGGTCACCGCGCGTATCAAGGCGATACTGCGTCGGCTCAATCCGGCGCCGAAGGGCGATTCGGGAAAGATCATGGTCTCCGGCGCAATAACGCTTGACTACAATTTCCGCCGCGCTACGGTGGGTGAAAGACATGTGGAGCTTACGAGCAAGGAGTTTGATCTGCTGGAGCTCCTTATGAAAAATCCGGACAAAGTATACACGCGCGAACAGCTTCTGGAAAGCTTGTGGGGCATGGGTTCTCCGAGCGAAGCGAGAACTATAGATGTGCACATGCGCCGTTTGCGCGAAAAGCTTGAGGATAATCCGGCGGAACCGAAATATCTGAAAACAAAATGGGGTGTAGGCTATTACTACAAGGAAGCTTAAAAAAAACCGCGTCGGTCCTTTTCTTGACAAGACAAAAAAGAGGCTGCACGCGAGGACCTTTAACATGAGCTATCTTATGTCCGCAACATATATCGGTGTTACACTGGTAACGCTGGTGCTCATGTGTGTATATATAAATGGTATATTGTCTGAGAATCTGTATTCGGACAGAACCATACGTCTGTATTCAAAGGCGAATATAATTTCACAGTCTGTTTCCGAGATGTGGGATACAAAGGATGAGGATATAACGGGACTTCGCGCTGAGGATATTACAAGCCGTCTGCTTGCGGGAACGAGCATAAGAGGTATTATCGTCAACGGGTCATATATCGTGCTGTACGACAATAACCGCGAGGCGGATATGCTGAAAAAGGTATTTATGCGCGATGTTTTAAAGCGCGCGCTTGATGGTGAACAGGTGGATTCATCCTTTGAATCTGACAGCGGTAAAACAATAACGGTTTCCGTGCCGATAGAAGCCAATGGCGAGATCGTTGGCGGTGTATATCTTGCAGAGAATGTATCGTCCATAACAGAAACAATAAGCACAATAAGGACGAGCCTTATAATCTTTTCGATCCTGATAGCGTTTGTGGTCGGAGGCATGAGCATAGGCACGAGCCATATCATAACCCAGCCGATATCTGAATTTATCGAGGTGGCGCAGGCTATATCAAAGGGAGATTTCAGCCGCCGCGCAAAGGTAAAGGGTATGCGGGAGATAGCGCAGATGGGCGAGGCGCTGAATTATATGTGTGATGAGCTTAACGCGCTTGACGAAAAACGAAAAAATTTCGTTTCCGATGTGTCGCACGAGTTGAAAACGCCCATGGCAGGGATAAAGCTTTTATGCGACAGTCTTATAGAAGCGGAAAATCCGGATATGGCAACGGTACGTGAGTTCCTTGGCGATATGTCAAATGAGATAGATCGGCTAACGCGGCTTATAAATAAGCTTCTGACATTGAGCCGGCTTGACGCAAAGAGCGGTTTGAGCATAAGCAAGGTAGATATAAACGCGCTGTGTGCGGGGGTTGTGAGATCACTTTCCAAAATAGCGGAGGAAAAGCATATCAGCTTTGGATTTTCATCGCATATTGATGAGGGTGTGATGATAGATGCCGATTATGATAAGCTGTATGAATCGGTATATAATATTACTGAAAATGCTATAAAGTACACGCCCGAAGGTGGAATGGTAACAGCGAGGTTAAGACGGGCGGACGGCAGCATCATTATAGAAGTCGAGGATACCGGTCCCGGCATACCGGATAGTGAAAAGACCAGGGTATTTGAGCGCTTCTACAGACTTGACGATTCGCGCGCGAGAGATACCGGAGGGACCGGACTCGGACTTGCCATCACAAATGAAGCAATTCGGCTTCTTGGGGGCAGCATAGAGGTCGTAGACGGCTCCGCGGGCGGCAGCAGATTTACCATTAGGCTGCCTGAAAACACACCAATGTCGTCAGGCTAAGTGAGTGGCTGTAAACATACCTTAGCTTGACAACATCAGAGAATATGCAGGAGGACGCGTGACGATGAGAAAGGATATGAAAAAAAAAGTCATCACTACATCGGTGTTCGTGTTGCTGCTCGCCGCGTTCATAACGGGGATCGCGCTGTATATAAAAGATGACAGGTCAAAGGCAAGGGCGGATGTGGATATGTACTTTGTCAATGCTGCCGGCACCGGCATTGTTGCCGAGCAGACCGTAATAAAATACAGACATGACACAGAGCTGCTGTCAAACACGATACGTCAGCTTTCAAGATCATCATTAGATGCGAACCGCGGCAGGGTGATACCGCGCGGGACCGCGGTGAACAATATAGAGCTTTACGATGGCGGGAAGATAATAGTTGATTTTACGGACAAGTTTATAACCGATGACGCGGCGAGGAACGTGCTTGACACCTATGCTGTTGTAAAGACGCTGTGCTCTACGGGGCTTGCGTCAACTGTATATGTAACGGTAAACGGTTCACCCGTAACTGATCGCGACGGGAATGCGCTGGGGGATATTTCCGCATCGGATATAAATCTTGAAGGCGAGGAGTATTCCAGTGAAATGCGCAATATTGTGCTGTATTTTGCGGCGAAGGATGAGAGCGGACTTGTCCGCGAGGGCAGGACTATAAAGATAACAGATCAGCAGCCTACCGAGCAGTATATAATTAATGAGCTGATAAAGGGAACAAGAGATAAGGCGCATCATCAGTCGCTGATCTCGCCTAAAACGGTGTTGATGTCGGTGGATATTGAGGATAATATATGTTATCTGAATTTTAAGTCCGGCTTTCTGAGTGAAAATACCGGTACTCCCGAACATGACAGGCTTGTAATATATTCGATCGTTAACTCACTGACGGAGCTGGAGTCTATAAATCGCGTTCAGTTCTATATGGACGGAAAGAGAGTAGAACACTTCGGCACGGTGGAGATAAAGGATTGCATATCAAGAGATACGACTATGATTAGTGAAATAGGAGAAGAATAATGAACAAGGTCAATATTACGATAAACTCCAGGGTGTACACTGTTGTTGCGGATGAGGAGGAGAGCTATATCAAGAGCCTCTGCGAATATGTCAACGACAAGGTAAACACAGTTCTTCGCGAGGGCAGCCACGTTATGGGCGAAAGACCGATCGTGCTTGCCGCGCTTAATATTTGTGACGAATACTTCAAGCTGCTCAACAGCAGCGAAGAAAGCGTCAAAACATCAGAGCTTATGACGAGGATAAACGAGCTTGAGGAAGAGATGAGGGACATAAAACGTTCCGAGGCGAAGGCGCGTGATTCCGGTGCGGAGGTAGCGGAAGAGCTGAATGTCACCCAAAAGGTTCTTGAGGAGACAGAGGAAAAGGTAAAGTTTCTTGAAGGGCAGATAACGTTAAAGGAAAACCAGATGAAAAAGCAGAGAAGCGATTTTGCAATACGTGAAAGAGAGCTTCTCGATATGCTCGACTCCAAGTAATGAGAAGAATGGAGCTGCTCGCGCCTGCCGGCGGTATGCGTGAGCTTAAAGCCGCGGTGCAGTCAGGCGCGGACGCTGTATATCTGGGTGCGTCAGAGTTTTCCGCGCGCGCCGGAGCAGGAAACTTCGATTATGAAGAGCTTGCCGAGGCGGTCCGATACTGCCATGTATATGGCGTTAAAGTACACTGTGCGCTGAATACGCTAATTAAGGAAACGGAGCTGGAAGCGGCAATTGCCGCCGCAAGGCGCGTTTATGAATGCGGAGTTGACGCGATCATTATTCAGGACATCGGGCTTGCCGCGCATCTCAGGCGAATGCTTTCGGATATAGAGCTCCATGCGAGTACGCAGATGACTGTTACATCGCTTGAGGGAGCAAGATATTTAAAGGAGCATGGGTTTTCACGTGTGGTTCTGGCGCGTGAACTGAGCTTGAGCGAGATAGAGGAGATAGCAAAGGGCATTGATATTGAGCTTGAGGTGTTTATACATGGCGCTATATGTATGTGCTATTCGGGGCAATGTCTTATGTCAAGCGTTCTGGGGGGCAGAAGCGGCAACAGAGGGCGGTGTGCACAGCCGTGCAGACTGAGCTACGAGCTTATAAGAAACGGAAACAGAGAGGTATCGGCATACGCATTGAGTCCGAAGGATATGGCGCTTATAGACCATTTGAAGGAGCTACGCCGGATCGGAGTAGCGTCACTGAAGATAGAAGGTCGGCTCAAAAGCGCGGAATATGTCAGCGCGGTAACGGGGATATACAGAAAATATCTTGACAAACCGGACAAGGTAAGCGTCGGAGACAGAAGAGAGCTTGCCGCGGCATTCTCGCGCTCCGGGTTTACAGACGGGTATTTGACCGGCAGGCTCGGACGAGCCATGATGGCGCATGATAATCCGGCGAATAATTCCGGCAGTGATTTTACGGAGGAGGCAAAAAAACGCGCCTGCGGCGGGTTCACGCGCAGGATACCGATAAATATTTTTGCTTCTCTTGCGGCTGAGGATATTTTAAGAGTTACTGCATACGATAATGACGGAAGCTGCGTGTCGGTGTTGGGGGACATAAAAGCGGAGGCGGCAAAAAATAAGCCGCTGACAGGCGAGCGCCTGAGAGAGCAGCTTTCAAAGCTTGGCGCAACTCCGTTTTACGCGGCGGATATAAACACCGAAACAGAGGACGGCATAACCGTGCCGGTAAAGGAAATAAACGCTGTTCGCAGGCGCATGTGCCGTGTGCTTGAGGATACGCTTGCAAAGAGGGACAGAAAAGCTGCGACGGATATCCCGATACCGCGAGAAAAAAGAACCGATATATCGGAGATGTATCTTACAGCCGAAGCGGAAACGGCAGATCAGGCGCGAGCGATATTAAGCGCGGGCAATATACGAAGATTATATGTCAGCGCGCCTGTTGCGGCAGAGCTTTACGGTGTACCGGAGGGCATAGAGCTTGTAACAAAAACGTCGGACATATTTATGCCGGAAAGCATTACAACAAAATCGGTATCGGTATCGTCCACGGCGGCTGTGCGGTTCTACGGCAAAATGGCAAGATACGGTGATTTCAGGCTGAATGTATATAATTCGCTGACGCTAAGGGCGCTGTCGGAGCTTAAATGTATCACGCTCTCGCCCGAGCTCAATATCAGTGAGATCGCCGCGGTCATCCGGAATGCGACGACGGAAACGGAGATAATAGGATACGGACGGCTGCCGCTTATGCTTATGCGAAACTGCCCGATAAAGGCGCTCGGAGGATGCCAGAACGGCAGACGAGAATATTCGCTAAGGGACAGGAAAGGAATAGAATTTCCTTTAATTTGCAGCATGTACAGGGACGGGACGTGCCGGTCGCTGCTGCTGAATTCAAAGCCTATATATACGGCGGATATTATGGATGTTATACGGCAAACAGGCGTAAACGGTATAAGACTTGTTTTTACCGATGAAACGCCCGACCGATGCGGTAGAATAATAAAAGAATATAAAGATGCGCTTTTAGGGAAAAAGATAAATGCGCCAGAAGTGAATACGTTTACGCGCGGTCACTTAAAAAGAGGAGTTATATAAATGTCGGAGATAATTCTTGCTTCCGCCTCTCCAAGGCGGCGGGAGCTGATGAAAACAATGGGGCTTGATTTTTCCGTTGTGGTATCGGACGCTGATGAGTCCGCCGCGGATAAGCAGGTGCCGCCGGGGATATATGTACAGGAGCTTGCGTTTCTGAAGGCGGCAGCGTCTGCGAAGAAGATCAAAAAGCGAAAGGACAAAATAATCATATCAGCGGATACTATAGTTGTGTGTGATGATAAGGTGCTTGGTAAGCCAAAGGATAAGAAGGAAGCCTTTGATATGCTTAAAATGCTGTCCGGCAGAATGCACAAGGTGTTTACCGGCTTTTGCGTAATAAGGCTGTCTGACGGCAAAATGGTATGCAAGGATGTGTGTACGGAGGTGCGGTTCAGAGAGCTTGCCGATGAGAAGATAGAAAAATATATAGAAACGGGCGAGCCTATGGACAAGGCGGGTGCATACGGCATACAGGGGCTTGGCTCAATGTTTGTGAGCGGCATAAACGGGGACTACTTCAATGTGGTCGGTTTGCCGGTGAGTGAGCTTGCGGGCGTGCTTGAAGAAGAATTTGATTTTGATCTGATGTAGATATAAACAAATAATAAACCGGAGGATAAGAGAAATGGGATTTTTATCTAAGGACGTGGCGATTGATCTCGGCACGGCTAATACCATAATATATGTTAAGGGAAGAGGCATTGTTCTGCGTGAACCGTCGGTTGTCGCTATAGATCGATATACAGGCAAGGTTGTCGCTGTTGGCGAGGACGCGAACAAGATGATAGGCAGAACACCGGAGAATATAATAGCGGTACGGCCGATGAAGGACGGCGTTATTGCTGATTTTGACATAACGCAGTCGATGATAAGGCAGTTCATAAAAAAAGCGCAGGTCACAAGCGTTCTCAAACCCAGAATGATCGTATGCATACCATCGGGAATAACCGAGGTAGAGCGTAATGCTGTTGAGGATGCGGTAATACAGGCAGGAGCCAAGGAGGTCGGCCTTATAGAGGAGCCGATGGCGGCGGCAATGGGTGCCGGACTGCCGGTAAACAAAGCTACCGGAAGCATGGTTGTCGATATAGGCGGCGGCACGACCGAGGTTGCTGTGATCTCGCTCGGAGGAATAGTGTCGTCAAGATCGATACGAATAGCCGGAGATGCGCTTGACAGCGCTATTGTAAGCTATCTCAAAAAGAATATCGGGATAAACGTGGGCGACAAGATGGCTGAGGAGATCAAGCTTGCGATTGGTTCGGCGTTTGAGGATAACGAGGAAGGCGTGTTCGATGTTCGCGGCAGGGATATGTCTACCGGACTGCCGAAGACGGTTCAGGTCCATGAGGCGCAGATACGCGAGGCGATACAGGAAAATATCAATGAGATGATAGAGTCGATAAAGACAACGCTTGAGCATACTCCGCCGGAGCTTGCTGCGGATGTAATGGAGCGCGGCATAGTGCTCACAGGCGGCGGCGCGCTTATAAAGGGACTGGACAGGCTCATAACCGATATTACCAAGATACCTGCGCACGTTGCGGAATATCCGCTTGACTGTGTCGCTGTCGGAACAGGTAAGGCGCTTGATAATATAAGGGAGTATATAGGCAAGAGGTAGTTTGGAAAAAATGCGCTTTGAATTTTGCACACATTCGCAAGCTCGCATATAAGCATATAGTCTTGTTTGCTCATGTGCACAATCTTCGTTGCGCATTTCTCCCAAACGGTTTTGTGAAAGGATTTAATGGTCATAAATTAGATGAATTTTCTTACAAAAAAGTGGAAGATAATAATCACAGCGGTTGCCGCTGTTGCGGTTCTTGGGTTTGTTTCCGAATATGCGCTCGGCTTTAACCCAATGTCAGTGGTGATAAATTCCGTTTTGTCACCTATAAAAGCAGGCTTTTCATATATTGTCGGACATATAGAGAGCGGAATAGATTTTATGATTGAGATGCGCGCATATAAGGCGGATAACGAAAAGCTTGAGGCTGAAAATCTTGAGCTGAAAAGAGCCAATCGTGATATTGCCGCATACAGAGAGGAGAACGCACGGCTAAACGAGCTGCTGGCGCTGCAAACGTCAATGGATACTTATGATACGGTGGCGGCGCGCGTGGTATCGTATTCCGGCAGCAACAGGTGTGAGGAGATAGAGATAAGCAAAGGGTCGGCGAGCGGCATAAAGACGGGCGATGTTGTTATAACCGCGGACGGTGTTGTCGGAAGGGTAAGCGAAGCCGGCATTGACTATTCCATTGTCAAGACTATTTTGGACGATTCCTCCGCAGTGGGTATCCGTGTAACGCGGACGGGCGGAACCGGTCTTGTTGAAGGCGATATAAAGCTTGCCGCAAATGCACAGTGTTCTTTGTCGTTTCTTGACAGGAACACTACGCTTATTGTCGGCGATATGGTCGAGACCTCCGGCTCCGGCGGGTTGTATCCTGCGGGGATAGTTGTAGGCAGCGTTATAAGCATTTCCGCGGACAATTCCGGCGCGCTCAACTATGCTGTCATTGAACCGGCGGCGGATATGGAAAATCTCGGCGAGGTATTGGTAATAAAGTAATGTTGCCTTGTTAAGGTATGTTTATGGCAGCTCGGCTGACACCGCTCGCGGCGGCTGACGAGTATTGCCTGCTTAACTTGACGGCATCAGGTAATAAAGGGGTCATCATGAGGATAGTAAAACATATAATATGGCTGATCCTGCTCACTGTCATCCAGACGGTGTTCGGACGTCTCATAGCTGTATACGGAACCGTGCCGAATCTGCTTGCGGGGTATTCGATAATCATAGCGTTCTGCGCGAAGGATGATAAGGAGGCGGCATACGTTCTTTTTGGCGCGGCACTGCTTTCCGGCTCTTGCGTGGGACACCTGTTTGCGGCAGATGTCTTCTTTATCGGAATCGGCAGCGCGGCGGCGCGCGTCGCGGTGGAATATTTCCGATTTGTGTCGGCGCCTGTAAGAATTTCGGCAGTGACCGCACTGACCGCAGCCGCGATCGCTGTGGTGGAGTGTTTTGCGGCACATCATACGATAGATGCGGGCGCGATACTTCATATCGTGCTGCCGTTCGTGCTTTACACTACCGCGGCAGCGTGCGTACTGTATCCGATAGTGATGAAGACAATGTATAAAAAGACAGAGAAAAAGCTGATAGTTTTATAAACGAGGTAGATAAAGAATGCGTGAGACGAAATACCGTTTCTTAATACTGAGGATCGTAATGGCATTGATGCTGGCCGCTATTGCGGTGCGTCTTTTCAATTTACAAATAATAGAGGGGGACAAGTATCTGCAAAGCGCGTCGTCAAGACTGGATTCTAACATTGTCAGCCGCGCGCCGCGCGGGGATATAATGGACCGCTATGGCAGAGTGCTCGTTACCAATGAGACCGGTTATTCCGTTACGATGAAATATACCACGTCAGATGACGGTAAGCTCAACAGTATAATACGAAATACGGTTACGATCCTGAGCAGGGCGAAGGATATAAGCTATGGTTCAATGCCTATATCTATGGAGACCCCCTACGTGTTTTTGTTTGAGGATAAAAACGGTGATGGTACTGTAAATGATGAGAAGAAGGACTGGTTTGACAACAACAGATATTGTCCGAAATATATAAATTATGATATGACAGCAGATCAGGTCATAGCTGAGTATGCGGAAATATACGGACTTACGGAGGATATTAACACTCTTGAGACACGAAGGATAATAGGTATACGCTATGAGGCGGAGAAGCAGAGCTTTTCGCCCGCAAATCCTGTGACGGTAGCGGAAAATGTAGACGTTGAGACCGTTACCGCTATCAAGGAATTCCGCGACAAGCTGCCGGGTATATCCATATCGGAAAATTATAAACGCACATACAATTATCCGGGGCTGGCGACACATATTCTCGGAAGAATAGGTAAGATCTCAAGTGAGGAATACCAGGAGCACTCGGCTGATGGCTACGGTATGAACGACATGATCGGCAAGCAGGGATTAGAACGCTGGGCGGAGCCGTTTTTAAGAGGCAAGGACGGCGTGAGCGGTACAACGGCAACAGTGGATGGCGAGGAGGTCGAGATCTCGCCGGAGGTGGATCCTGTTCCGGGTAATTATCTTATGCTGACGCTTGACGCGGATCTGCAGCAGACGTTAGAAAAATCGCTTGAGGATACGGTTAAGAGTATCGGCAATGACTGTGATGCCGGCGCGGCTGCCGTAATTGATGTAAATAACGGAAATCTGTTAGCTATGGGCTCATATCCTACTTATGATATGACAAGATTTAATGAGGATTATCAGACACTTGTACAGGACGAGCGGAATCCGATGATAAACCGCGCGGTGAGCGGCCTTTACAGCCCCGGCTCGACCTTTAAGCCGCTTACGGCAATTGCCGGGATACAGAGCGGTGTTCTGCAGCTGGGTGAGCATATAACATGTACGGGTGTATACAGACAGTACGAGGATTATCAGCCTACGTGCTGGATATGGTCCGAGTCAAAGCTCACACACGGCCCGCAGGATGTAACGCTTGCGATAGAAAACTCATGCAATGTGTTCTTCTATGAGCTGGGACACCGGCTCGGCATAGATAAGCTTGATGAATATGCGTCAAAATTCGGTTTGGGCGAGTATACGGGTATAGAGCTGACAGAGGAAACGCAGGGACACATGGCAAGTCCGGAGTATAAGCGAAAGGCCGTTTCAAATGTAATCGACCGTGAGTGGTTCGGCGGTGATACGCTGCAGGCGGCGATAGGCCAGTCGTACAGCTTGTTTACACCGCTGCAGCTTGCCAATTACTGCGCGACGATAGCAAACGGCGGCACGCGCTACAAGGTAAATCTCATAGACAGCATACGCTCATCGGTGGACGGTTCTGCTGTTGTCAAATATGAGCCGAAGGTGTTTGACAGCATTGATGTAGATCCGGTTATTATGCAGAGGATACACGCCGGAATGAAGAAGGTTGTCGATGAAGGAAGCGCGCGTTCGATATTTGAGGGATATCCGATACAGGTCGGCGGCAAGACCGGTACGGCGCAGCTTGGCAAGGGTGCTAACAACGCTATATTTATAGCGTTTGCTCCGTTTGAGGATCCGCAGATAGCGGTAGCGGTCGTACTTGAGCACGGTGTGCGCGGCACGAATGCCGGACGTGTGGCAAGGGATGTTTTTGATAAGTATTTCTTCGGCAATGGTGAGAGTGTTGCGGCGGAAGGCAATGAAGCGGCAGCGGATGACGCAGCGTTAAATTCGATAATAAGATAATAATAAGAGAGGAGAGCGGCAAAAATGGCATCGAAAAAAGAGCTTGTTCGGTTCAAGGGCGTCGGCGATGGAGTTAAGATCAATATAGACGCCAAGGCGGATATTTATGAGATCGTTTATATTCTTGAGAATAAAATAATAGAGAACAAGGCGTTTTTCGGTGACGGCAACTGCAGCGTCAAGTTTGACGGCAGAGATTTCAGCCCGGGAGAAAAGGCGCGGCTCACAGAGCTGCTTAAAAGGCTGCTGCCTCTGAGTAAGGTCAGCTTTGTAAGCGACGAGCCTAAGGCGGCTCCGTCTAATGACTGGATAGTGGAGTATAAGGAAAAGGTAAGCGGCGAGCATCCTGCGGAGAGGGTAACAGAGCATAAAGAGGACAGACCGGCGGCGGAAAAGGAGTTCTATTCGGTATTTCGTTCAAATCGCGCGCGTATGTATGAAGGCTTTGTTAAAACCGGCATGACGATCCGCTCAGACGGACATCTGATCCTTTTAGGTAGCGTGGAGGAGGGAGCGGAGCTTATCGCGATCGGCAATATTATTGTTATCGGCGGGCTGTATGGTAAGGCACATGCCGGATGTAACGGACATAACGGATCATATATACTTGCGATGGATATGCATCCTGAGCTTATAAAGATATCGGACTACAGGAAGGAATTTATATATGAAGAGACTCCGCCTGAGCCTGAGCAGAAGAAGGAAGAGGCAAAACGCGGATTTTTCGGAAAGCTAAAGCACGCCAGGGAGCAGGAGGAAACACTCGAAGAACCGCAAGAAACAGAGTTTTCGGCGGTGGCGTTGGTCAAAAACAACAAAATTGTTGTTGATAATTTTACAATTCAAACCTTTACAAATCCGAAAAATATGATATAATAATGTTATGGGTAAAATTATTATTGTTGCCTCCGGCAAGGGAGGTACCGGTAAAACAACATTCACGTCGCATATAGGCGCGAGGCTTGCCGCGGAAGGACAGCTTACGGTGCTTGTGGATGCGGATGCAGGATTTCGCAACCTGGATCTGGCTCTCGGTATGGAGAGTAGCATCGTTTACGACTATTCGGACTACATAAACGGAACAGCGGCGCTTGACGATGTGCTGATAAAAAATACGGAGAATGAAAATCTGTATTTCGTAGCCGCGCCTCAGTCGGCTCTGACTGCGGATTTCGACGAAGAGCGTACCGCCGGATTCTGGGAGAGTCTGAAAAACCGATTTGATTTTGTGCTGGCAGACGCTCCGGCCGGAATGGGCGATGGATTTATGTTTGCGGCGAAGTATGCCGACGAAGCGATAATAGTATCACTTCCGGAAAGCTCGTCGCTGCGCGATGCGGACAGGGTCGTGGCCGAGCTTGAGGAATGCGGCATTGAGACGATAAGACTGGTGCTGAACAGACTTGATGCCGGACTTATAGAAAAAAAGATATTTATGAACGTTGATGATTGTGTTGACGTTTTATCGATACCGATACTCGGGCTTATCCCTGAGGATGAAGCGGTCACGGAATCGATGTCGAAGGGCAAGCCGCTGCTCGATCCGGACAAATTCGGAGCGGGTATGGCGATAAAGAATATTTCAGCAAGGTTGATGGGCATTGATGTCCGTATGATGAACTTTGATAGCGAAAAAAAAGGTTTATTGGCAAAAATAAAAAGCCTGTTTTCAAGAAGTTGACAGTATCGCAAGAAAGGAGCGTATCAAATGAATATAGCATTAATAGCACATGACAAGAAGAAGGAGCTGATGGTGCAGTTTTGCATAGCATACAAGGGCATCCTGGAAAAACACGCTCTGTATGCAACGGGAACCACAGGAAAGCTTGTAAATGAAGGCACAGGGCTTAATGTATACAAATTCTTGTCGGGACCGCAGGGCGGTGACCAGCAAATCGGCGCAAGGATCGCATATAATGAGATAGATTTGGTGATCTTCTTCCGCAATCCTTTGGATGCTGAGAGCTATGAACCGGATGTTTTTTCTCTGCTCAGACTGTGCGATATGCATAATATACCTATCGCGACCAATCTTGCGACCGCAGAGGTGCTTATTCATGGACTTGAGCGCGGCGATCTTGATTGGCGCGACATCGTAAACCCAAAAAAGTGATAGAAGGACCGATGCTGATCGGTAATTCATATATTAATTTAAGGAGGAACTGATTATGGCTAAATATGTATGTCCGGTATGCGGATACGTTCACGCGGGAGATGCTCCGCCGGAGAAGTGTCCGGTATGCAATGTGCCCGGCGAGAAGTTTATAAAGCAAGAGGGCGAACTGAACTTTGTTTGCGAGCACGTTATTGGTGTGGGCGCAAAGGGGCAGATCGAGGATGACGTTTACGAGGGCTTAAAGTCCAACTTTGAAGGCGAGTGCTGTGAGGTAGGCATGTACATAGCAATGGCACGTGCAGCGTTCAGAGAGGGTTATCCGGAGGTAGGCGACTACTATATGAGAGCTGCATACGAGGAGGCTGACCATGCGGCACGCTTTGCCGAGCTTTTGGGTGAGGTAGTATCACCGTCAACAAAGGAAAACCTGAGAGTAAGAGCAGAGGCAGAGTGCGGCGCGACCGCGGGCAAGCTGGAGCTTGCAAAGCGCGCAAAGGAGCTCGGCTACGATGCTATTCATGACACAGTTCATGAAATGGCAAAGGACGAGGCAAGACACGGCAAGTCATTCGAGGGCTTACTCAACCGTTATTTCGCAGAAGAGCTCAGAATGGAAGCGTTCGAGAAGAAGCTCGAAAATATCGCAAAGAAGCTCGGTCTTGTATAAAGAGAACGGTAAGATGAAGAATAAAGAATTCTCCGTTCCCCTGATGGCGTTTACGTTCTTCTATGCGGTAGCCATTTATCTTCTTATGATAGGCTTCCATTTCTGGGATAAGCATATCGACTATAAGGAAGAAAAATAACATACGGGGAGCCTGCCGATCGGCAGGCTCTTTTTTATGCCCTTCCGCCGCCGCAAATGGTACTTTTCTTGTACTATTTTATTTTATTCCATTTCCAAAAGCGTAAAATGTGAAAAGTCAAGTAAAATGTACAACTTTTCGCCAGAAAATGTACAAGCAATCCTTCGCCACAAAGTGTACAAGTCAATGCGTGATGGATTTCCTTGTCTCTGTATGTCAATGTGATATACCATTAATCTAAAAGATTAATTAGTTAATAATAGTTACTCTTTGGATTATTACTGATTGTTGTTTTAATCCATATATTCCGGCTTAAGCATCAAAAACTCTGCCTTTGTGTGCTTTTTTGTCACTGAGTCGAGCGGTGTTAATTCACCCACTGCTTTGATCTCTGTCCCTGTTGGATATTTTCCATAGTCACCTTTAGGAATGGCAACCCCTATTTTTTTTGACTCACCTTCAATTTCGGCAGTAATAATTCCATAGCTAGCATCACCATAGTGCTTACCAATATCATTATAGAATCCTTCAATAGTTCCGGAAACAGTATACTTGTTATTGATTAGATAAGCATTCTTCATAACTTTGTAATAAGTTTGAATAGTAGTGCCTTCAATCGTTATTTCCGCAGACTCTACAGAATCAATTTTGCCGACAAAAGACACGAAAGTACCATCCTTAACAGAAGCTAGTTCGTCTTTTGACAAATAAACCTTAATCCCAGATATTAAAGTGTAATCTTCATATATATCGCTAACAGTTCCGGTGCAATAAAAATACTTGCCCACAAGCTTTTGCTTAGCATCTGCGATATTATTTACTCCGCCATTTTTTTCAATAAATTCAGTGTAGTTTTCTGCCCTATTCTTTATTTCTTCTTTTGATTCTTTCCCACAAGAGGAAACAGAAAAGCTTACAACTAAAGTTAATAATACTAATAATATTTTTTTCATATCTTCATTTCCCTTTCCGTGTGATTTGCAATTTTATGGCTTGCGGTGAGCCTTTTACCTCCTTTACTTAGTTTCGCATTAAAAAAGCGTGGCACATATCAATGCCACGCATAAAAACGCAGCCTTGATTAATGTTACCACACATTTTCATTGCCATATCGAAACACTATAACAAATGCTTTCTTGACATTAAAGCAAAAGTATTTCTATATATGAAGCCTGCATTTTTTACAAACACAAACTTTTGCAACATATCAAGATAAAGACTATTCCCAATGAAATACCCGCAGTCTATATATTAAGTTATAGTGCTATACGATAATATCATACAGCAATGAAAAATGTGGTATCTTTATTCTACCACGCATTGACGCAGATTTCAACAGAAAAATGAAAATAATTTAAAAAAATAGATTTTATAAAACACATAAAGTATTCAATCACAACATTAAAGTCTTTTTCTGAAAAGTATTTACATTTGACTATATTTAGCGTATAATACATTGAAAAAGAACGGTAATGCTACCGCTGGTTTTCAATGAAAGAAGCCATAATGCTGAAAGAAAACTCATTGAAAGTTTATAGAAAATTTATATTTCTGTGTTATTATTGGTATAAATCAAAAATTCCGGAGGTGCTTATGAAAAAATTATTTGCGTTTTTGGGAGCCGTGCTGATAGTATACGGCATTGTTCTTTCTCTGATGTCTAATTTCAATGTCGGTATCGTAATGATACTTGCTTTGGGGGCAGTGCTTTTTATATACGGCTTATTCTATAAGCGATTAGATCAGCATGGAGCAATGCGCGTTATAGAGAAGATAGTGATCGCTGCGCTTTGCGTTGAAGCTGTTCTTGTAGGCTTTATAGCGTATCAGGGCGTGCATGATACCGTCAGCTATAACGAGGACGCTGTGATAGTATTGGGTGCGGGTGTGCATGGGGACCGCGTAAGCCTGCCGTTAAAGCAGAGATTGGACAAGGCGCTGGAATACCATGAAAAAAATCCGGAAGCGGTTATAGTCGTGACCGGCGGCAGGGGCTTTCAGGAAACTGTGACCGAGGCGGAGGCGATGGAGAAATATCTGCTGGAGAAGGGCGTGAAGCCGGAGAGCGTTCTCAAGGAGGAAAATGCGACCTCAACGAATGAGAACATGAAATTTTCTAAGGTCATTCTTGATAACCGGTTTGGCGATGAGTACAGCGTAGCGGTCATAACAAATAACTTCCACATATACCGAAGCGTGCGTATTGCGAAAAATGAAGGCTTTAAGGATGTGAAGCACTTGCACGCGGGCTTGCAGTGGTATAACCTGATGCCTTGCTATCTGCGCGAGTCTCTTGCGGTCATAAAGCTCCTGATATTGGTATAAAAACGACGCTGCGAAAAAAACTCTGAATTTCTAAAAATTTCCCCAAAAAATCTCTTGCATTTCTGTTAATCTTGTGATAAAATAACCGTTTGACTTTTTACGGCTGTTGTGGTATAATATAGATAAGTTGGAGTATCGGAAAATTTAAGAATAGGAGCGGTAAAGGCATGTATAGCATCGGAGATAAGGTTGTGCACCCTATGCATGGAGCCGGAACGATCAAGGATATGAAAGAAATTGAGCTTGGCGGCGTAAAAAGGGATTATTACGTTGTCTGCTTTGCTGTGGGCAATATGATTTCCGATATTCCTGTGGACGGATGCGAAAAAATTGGCATCAGAGACGTTATTTCGCGTGACGAGGCAAAAAAGGTGCTTGAGTATTTCCGAGACAAGGAGATAGGTGAGGATGCTAATTGGAACAAGCGCCAGCGCGAGAACATAGTCAAGCTTAAATCAGGCGACCTGTATCAGGTGGCGGGGGTACTTAAAGAGCTGATGTGCAGAGAAAAGCGCAAGGGTCTGTCCACGAGCGAGAGAAAGACGCTCGGCTCGGCAAGACAGATAGTATTAAGCGAGCTGATCCTGTCGGAGGTAGCGGAGGAAAGCGACATTGAGCTTATTCTTGACGATTCGGTCGAGAAGCTTGTAAATGCAGATAAATAAGGAAAAGGCAAAGTCTCGAAACGGGAGTTTGCCTGTTCTTTTTTGGAGGTGAACCGGATGAAGATAACAGCGGTCATTGTCGCGGGCGGACGCGGCAAGCGGATGGGCGCGGATATCAATAAGGTTTTTTTACCGCTTGCTAAAAGAGAGATAATTGCGAGAACTCTCGATGCATTTGAGCGGTGCGGCGCAATAGACGAGATAGTGGTCGTGACGGGAGCGGGCGATATAGACCGGATGAAAGAGATCGTCAGTCGTGACGGGATATCCAAGCTCGGAGCGATGGTCGAGGGCGGCGCGGAGCGGCAGAACTCGGTATATAACGGACTCCTTGCCGCGACGGGTGATATTGTCGTGATTCACGACGGAGCGCGTTGTCTGATCACTCAGGAGGAGATCGTTGCGGTAACCGATGACGCGATAAAATACGGCGCGGCGGCGCTGGGCGTAAAGGTCAAGGATACGCTTAAAAGTATTGATGAGATGGGAAACATAGCCGCTACTATAGATCGCGAGAGAACGGTGCAGATACAGACGCCGCAGGTGTTTGCGCTTGAGGAGATAAAAGCGCTGCACGAGCGCGCGGCGAATGACGGAATAACAGTCACTGATGATTGTTCCGTATTCGAAAGCTACGGCCGCGCCGTGCACGTTACGGCAGGCTCGTATGATAATATAAAGCTCACGACGCCGGAGGATATTGCTGTCGGGGAGCGCATACTTGAGAGGAGGAGCTTGAAATGAGAGTAGGATTCGGTTACGATGTGCATAAGCTCGTAGAGGGTCGGCGCTGTGTTATATGCGGCGTGGACGTGCCGCATACAAAGGGACTTATGGGACACTCGGACGCGGATGTGGCGATACACGCACTGTGTGATGCGCTCTTAGGCGCGGCGGCGCTTGGCGATATCGGCAGACTTTTCCCCGACACGGATGATGAATATGAGGGAATGGACAGCAGAATAATTTTGCGCCGCGTTGTTGAGAGAATAACGGAGGCGGGCTTTAAGGTAGGGAATGCAGATATAACCGTAGCGGCGCAAAGACCAAAGCTCATGCCGCATATAGAAAAGATGCGCTCGAATATGGCGGAGGACATGGGTGTTGATATTAACCGCGTAAGCGTAAAGGCGACCACGACGGAAAGGCTCGGCTTTGAGGGCCGCGAGGAAGGTATCAGTGCGTATGCGGTAGCATTGCTGGAGGAATAAAGTTTGGGAAAAATGCGCTTTGAATCTTGTGCGTGTTCGCAAGCTCACATAGCAGTCTTCAGCACTTTTGACTACGTCAAAAGCCGGTTTGACGGCTGTCCGCCCATTTTGGCGGTGCTAATAGTCTTGCTTGCTCATACGCACGATCTTTATTGCACACTTTCCCCATACGGTTTTGTGGAAGGATTTAATGGTCATAAGCATGAATATATATGATTTTGACAAGACAATATATGACGGCGATTCTACCGCCGCATTTATAAAATACTGCGCAAAGCGTTATCCCGGAGTGTATGTGACGGCGCTACCAACGGCAGGAGCGTTTTTGCTGTATGCGCTCGGCATATATACAAAGACGCGGTTTAAGGAGCGAATGTACGCGTTTTTAAAGTACATACCGGATATCGACCGCGCGGTAGAGGATTTCTGGGACAAGCACGAGGATAACATATTTGATTATTACAAGGCTCAAAAAAGTCCGGAGGATATAATAATATCAGCATCACCCGAATTTTTGCTTGAGCCTATATGCAAGCGGCTCGGTGTCAAGCGGCTTATAGCCTCGCGAGTGGATAAGCATACGGGCAAATATACCGGCGAGAACTGCTGGGGCGAGGAAAAGGTAAAGCGGCTTGCGGAAAAATACGGCATAAGCCGCTGTGATAAATTCTACTCTGACAGCAAAAGTGACACACCTCTTGCCGAAATAGCGGATGAAGCATTTATCGTATGTCATAATACGCTTACACCATGGGATTGAAAAAAGGGTTATACGTTTTGAGCGTAATGTAAAGAAAAACGGCATAGCCGTAAGCTGCGGCTATGCCGAATATTCTTAACCCATTAACAGGACCGCCTTTTGCGGCGGTCTTTTTGTGTGATCACTTGCTGAGCTTGAATGTCTTTGTAACAGTACCGCGCTCCGGTTCTTCATACCTGTATGCCGTTACGGTAACGTCCGTTGTTTCGTCATTTAACGCGAAAGCCTTCTGTACGGTTGCGGTATCGCCGCCTTCGATCATGGTGGTTGCCGAGAGCGGATCATATCCTGCTATCTTCTCGATAACGGTTGCTCCAAAAAGCGTCTTTTCGCCCTGTGTTACAGTTTCGGAAAATATCCCGTCGAATGATTTCTGATGCGTGGTATTGTTCTTGAAGGTGAATTCGACCACGATCGCGCGACCGTCCTCTGAGTCTATGAGCTTTGCGCTGCCGATCGCTATATCGAACTCGTCTATGGACGCCGCCGACTTCGGCTTGTCATCGCTCGTATCATCCTCTGTATTCTCGGCCTCGTCAAGCTTTTTGCCCTCGTCCGCTGTTTTGTCCGCCGTTTCCTCTGCTGTTTTCTCCGCTACCTCGCCGAGAGCCTCGCCCTCAATGGCGTTCATATCTGATTCGGTAACCTTACCTGTTTTGCCGCACGCGCTCATGCCTATTGCCATAGCTGCCGCGAGCAGGATTGCTAATATTTTTTTCATGTTGCCTCGATCCTTTCTTGTTTTTGATCTTGTATATACTACCACATTGTCGGGCAAAAATCAAGCGGTTAAATAAAAATAATATGTAAACTTTTTGTTGACATATTATTTAGTTATGGTATAATTACATAGAACAACACACAAAAGGAGTACTTATAATGAGAGCAAGCGGAATACTTATGCATATATCGTCCCTGCCGTCAAATTATGGTATAGGCACGATGGGCATTGAGGCATATAAATTTGTGGATTTTCTGGTGAGGGCAAAGCAGACATATTGGCAGATACTGCCTCTTGGTCCCACCAGCTACGGGGATTCGCCGTATCAGTCGTTTTCAACGCACGCGGGAAACCCGTATTTTATAGACCTTGATATGCTGTGCGAGGACGGACTGCTTGAGGAGAGCGATATAACAGATATAAGCTGGGGAAAGGATGAGGAGCGTGCCGATTATGAGCGTCTGTACAGTAACCGTTTCAAGGTGCTAAAAAAGGCGTATGAGCGGTTTAAGCAGCAGGACAGGCTTATGTTTGACCTCTTCCTTGAAAAGAACGATATGTGGATATCTAATTACGCGCTGTTTATGGCGATAAAGGAAAGCTATGACGGCAAACCGTGGTCCGAATGGGACGAGGGACTGAAACGGCGCGATCCGCACAGTCTGTGGCTGTTCAAGGAGGCGCACCGTGACGAGGTGGAGTTTTGGGAGTTTTTGCAGTTCAAGTTTTTTGAGCAATGGACAAAGCTAAAAAAATATGCGAACGACAGCGGAATTCAGATCATAGGCGATATCCCGATCTATGTAGCGCTTGACAGCGCGGCGGTATGGGTGCATCCGGATCTGTTTGATCTGGATGAAGAGCTTGTGCCGCGGACCGTGGCGGGCTGTCCGCCGGACGCATTTTCCGCGACAGGTCAGCTTTGGGGCAATCCTATATATAACTGGCAGAGACATAAGGAAACAGACTATAACTGGTGGATAGACCGATTGAGAGGCGCGGCGGAGCTGTATGACATAGTCCGTATAGACCACTTCCGCGGCTTTGACAGCTACTACGCTATCCCCTTCGGCGACGCTACAGCAGAAAACGGAGAGTGGAGAACGGGACCGGGGATAGAGTTTTTCAGGTTTGTTGAAGCTCGGCTCGGCAAGCTGCCGATAATTGCGGAGGATCTTGGTTTTCTCACACCGTCGGTCATTCAGCTTTTGACCGAATCGGGCTTCCCTGGCATGAAGGTACTGGAATTTGCCTTTGACCCGCGAGAGGAAAGCAACTATCTGCCGTATACGTATGATAAAAATTGCGCGGTGTATATCGGCACGCATGACAATTCTACCATACTGGGCTGGCTTAATGATATTGACAAGGAAACATACGAATTCTGCAAAAAGTTTTTGAACTGTAAGACGGATGATGCCGCCGAATTCGTGTGGGACTTTATAAATACCGCGTTCGCGTGTGTGGGCGATACGCTCGTTATACAGATGCAGGATTATCTTGCCCTTGACGACAGCGCGCGTATGAACACGCCATCGACCGCCTCCGGCAATTGGCAGTGGCGGATGAAGGCGGGTGCGTATACAGATGAGCTTGCCGAAAAAATAGCGGATATAACGAGAACATACGGAAGGTGTCCAAGATAATGAAATTAGAAAAATACTATGAAGATCCGGCTATGCTCCATGTCGGCTGCGAGCCGCCGAGAGCGTACTATATCCCGTTTTCGGATAGGGAGACGGCACTTACCGCGCCGCGCGAAGCATCGGACAGATTTATAAGCCTTAACGGCACATGGAGCTTTCTGTATTCGGAAAGCCCTGCGGATATGCCGGAGCTGGTGGACATAAAATATACAGATAGTATAACTGTGCCGTCATGCTGGCAGTGCGAGGGGTATGATAAGCATAATTATACAAACACACGTTATCCGTTTCCGTTCGATCCGCCTTATGTGCCGAATGAGGATCCGTGCGCTATGTATGAGCGCGAGATCGAATTGTCTAAACGGGACGGAAAAAGATACTATATAAATTTTGAAGGTGTCGACTCCTGCTTTTACCTTTGGATAAATGGTGAATTTGTCGGCTACAGCCAGGTGTCGCATTCAACGAGCGAGCTTGATATTACTGAGAAGATAAAAGACGGGACAAACAGGGTAAACGTTCTTGTACTTAAATGGTGCGACGGCAGCTATCTGGAGGATCAGGATAAATTCCGCATGAGCGGTATTTTCCGTGACGTATATATACTTGTTCGTGATAAGGGACACATAAAAGACTTCTTTATACATACGGATGTCGGAGGCAGACTGAGCTTTGCAGCTGATGCAGAGGTGGAGCTTTCTCTTTATGACGGCGGCAGTCTGATAGCAAGCGGAAGCGGAAAAAAAGCAGAGCTGAAAATCAATGAGCCGAGACTATGGACGGCGGAAACTCCGTATCTGTACACGATTGTTATTCATTCATGCGATGAATATATCGTTCAAAGGGTCGGCTTCCGTGAGATCTCAATAAAAAACGGTGTTGTGCTTTTAAACGGCAGACCGATACAGATAAAGGGCGCAAACCGCCATGACAGCGATCCGAAAACCGGTTATACTATCTCGAAGGAACAGTCGCTTGTTGACCTGCGTTTGATGAAGGAGAGCAACATAAATGCTGTCCGTACATCGCACTATCCGAACGCGCCGTGGTTTACGGAGCTGTGCGATGAGCTTGGCTTTTATGTGTGCGCCGAGGCTGATTTTGAAGCTCATGGAGTATGCAGCTACTACGGCGGCTCACAGGAGGAGACCTTCGGTCAGCTCGCGCAGGACGAACGCTTTTTTGAAGCGATCCTCGACCGCTCGCAGCGCAATGTGCACAGAGACAAAAATCGCCCTTGTGTTATAATTTGGTCGCTCGGAAATGAGGGCGGGTACGGTGAAAATATCGAAAAAGCCGGCAAATGGGTGAAGGAATTTGATCCGTCCCGTCTCACGCATTACGAGAGCAGCGTGTGGGAGACGCTGGGACATAAGAATGACACCTCCATGCTCGATCTCTACAGCACCATGTACGCATCGCCAGAAAGCGTAGTGGAATACTTTAATAGCGGGGACAAAAAAAAGCCGTATATCATGTGTGAGTTTCTTCATGCGATGGGTAACGGACCAGGCGGCATATACGATTATCTCGATCTTGTGGATAAGTATCCGGGCTTTGCCGGCGGATTTATATGGGAGTGGTGCGACCACGCTATATATATGGGTGAGGAAAACGGACGGGATAAGTATTATTACGGCGGCGATTTTAACGAGGTCGTGCATGACGAGAATTTCTGCATGGACGGAGCGGTATATCCCGACAGGACACCGCATACGGGGCTTTATGAATACAAGAATGCTCTGCGTCCGGTACGCGCAAGCGTTAGGGACAATAAAATAATAATAGAGAGCCGTTTGGACTTTTCGGATATATCGGAGCTTTATACTATCCGATATGAGATCACACGCAGTGGTGAGATAATAAAGACCGGCGAACTTGATATTCCTGCTATAGAACCGCGCGGCAAATATACCGCGGAGCTGCCAAAATACGATCCGGCAGGCGGTGAATGCTTTATACGGCTTATATATATCACAAAAGCGGACACGGCTCTCGTTCCGGCAGGCGCAGAGATGGGGTTTGACCAAATAAAGCTTACGGAGGGGAATACCTTTGATCTGTGCGTAAACAAGAGCGCGGCTACTCTGTCTGTAACAGAAACGGAAAAGGAGATAACGATAGCGGGCGATGGCTTTATATATGTATACGACCGATTCAGCGGAATATTCAAAAGCATCCGCCTCGGAGGGAAGGATATTATCACGCGTCCGATGCAGTGGAACATTTGGCGCGCACCGACGGATAATGACAGAAACGTAAAGAGGTCGTGGATAGACGCGGGCTATAACAGACCGGTCGCGCGCGCTTATGAAACGGAGATAATTCGGGAAGGAACGGATGTTATTTTAGCCACGCCGGTAAATCTCACCGCCGTTGCGTTGCGTTCGATCGCGAGAATTAACGCAAAATGGCGGATAAGAAATGACGGAGCGATAAGCCTTTCGGCTGATGTGAAGCTGAATGATAACGAGCCTTATTTTGAGCTACCGTTTTTGCCGAGATTTGGTATAAGAGCGTTTTTGCCGAGGGAATTTGACAGCGCTGCATATTACGGCTATGGTCCATACGAGAGCTATTCCGACAAGCATATAGCTTCATATATCGGGCTGTTTGAGGCAAAGGTCGGCGATATGCACGAGGATTATATAAAACCGCAGGAAAACGGAAGTCACTTCGGATGCAAATATATGCGGCTCGCGGATGAAAGCGGATGTATCGAAGCGTATGGTGACGGGTTCTCGTTCAATGTATCGGAATACACGCAGGAGGAGCTAACGGAAAAGAAGCATAATTTTGAGCTTGAAAAGAGCGGTATGACCATTTTGTGCCTTGACTATAAGCAGGCGGGCATAGGCTCAAACAGCTGCGGACCGGAGCTGCCGGAGCGCGAAAGGATAGAAAAGGAATTCCATTGGGATATAGATATTATGATAAAAAACAATGGATAATAACATACATTACCTTACATGTGAGCGCAATTCGGTGTTTCGGCTGCTGATGCTCTCGGCGGGAATGATGGGCGCGTATACCTTTGTGCTGCGCGGCGGCGTGTTCTGTAACGCGCAGACCGCAAATATCGTGCTTATGGCTGTCGCCTTCGGACAGCGGAGATGGCTTGACGGGCTGTATCTCCTTATACCGATAAGCGCATACTTTTTCGGCACGATAATATCCGAGATACTGCCAAGTCCGGTGAGACATTTCGGGTTTCTGCGTTGGGACACATATCTTGTCGGCTTTGAGATAGCTGTGCTTGTGGCAATAGGCTTTCTGCCCTTGTCGGTTCCGGATCATGTTGTGCAGATCACGATAAATTTTCTCGCGTCCATGCAATATAACACCTTCCGCCGATCGGAGGGTACTCCAATGGCGACAACGTTCTGTACAAACCATATAAGGCAGGCGGGTATAGGTATCGCGAAGCTCTGGCGCAAGCATGATAAGGCTGCATGGAAAACAAGTAAAAAGCATCTTGTGATGCTTGCCGCGTTCGCGCTCGGCGCGGGACTTATGGCAGTCGCGATCAGTCTTGCGGAAGTGAGAGCGATCTGGCTTGCCGCTTTTCCGCTTGCGATAGCGTTCGTAATGATGGCACATGCCGATCTCGGCGTTGAGCGCAGCGAGCTTGACCATAAACCAATGGGACATTAGGAAAATATAATAAACGGCGCATATTGATTGGCTATTCAGCCAATCAATATGCGCCGTTTTTAAATTAGATACGAATTGCGTACGCGCCGTCGCTTTCTGTTAAGCCTTAGCCGTTGTTTTTTCTTTTAAAACAAAACAGCTAAATATTGCAAGTAATGAATATATTGCGCACATCCACGGGAACCAGTTTCCGGTAGCGCCATATATAGTTTGTCTGCCATCCTTCGGGATATCAAGATATAGCATACCCGTTTGCACATTCATGGCGTTTTGCATGTGAATGGGTCTGCCAAACATGTCATAAAGGATAATATTGCCGTTTACGGGGTTTCTGAGAACGGAGAAGCCGCACTCAATGGCGCGTGCCTGCACACCGTAGGTCGTAAAGTATTGGAACGCTTTCCAGTCATAGGACGGATTTATGAAGATGTCAGCTTCTCTGCCGTTATATGCGTATTTATTTGAGGTATAATCGGCACAGATAAGGTATGTATATTTTACCCCGTCTACTTCGATGACCGGAGTTACCCCGTCGCCCTTTTCCGTTTCCGGCTCCTCTACTACCGGCACAAGATGATTTTTCAAATAAGTATTTAAAAGCTCACCATTTCTGTTTATAAAATTCAAGGTGTTCTTTTTCTTTTGCCCCTCTTCTGCCGGAAGTCTGAGCAGCGGAAGAATAATATTGATATTATTTTCTTTTGCTATAGTCTGAACGTCTTCTATAAACTTTTCGCTTGACGCCTCCATGCAGCCAAACGCATCCTCAGGAAAAACCAGCAGGGCCGACTCGTTTTGCGCAGCCTGCGCAGCACGCTTGCCGATCATGTCCAAATTAGCCTGAAGCATCTTTTCTTCGTCTGAGCCCTCGTATTGATCAAGGATAGAGGGGTCCTTAAGTAAAGTATTAAAATTTTCTACGCTTGCCGCTACCTTCACAGTCTTATCCATTGTTGTTATTTTCTCAACATTGATCATGCCTATACCTGTGATAGCAACAACGACTATCCCGTATACAACAGCGTTCATAACTGTATCCTTGCGAATGCCCTCTTCCCAGATATAATTTGCGATCGAGGCGAATAATGTTACTATAAATGAAACGCCGACCACGCCTGTAATGCTTGCGAGCTGCATAAGACCTATGTTCCAGAACTGTGATACCGAAAGCGAGGTCATGACCGAAATAAACGGATTATCTATGAAGAACTCAGCCACCGCCACTGCCGCAGGGAACGCATAGTAAGCGATGAGCTTTTTTCCGCCGAGCTTCCTGCAAAGGAAATATACAAAAAACGGGAACCAGATCCTTATACCGTTCAATGTACAGAATATCTGATTGCCGATATCGGGATTATCTGTAACAAGCCTGTAAAAGGTTATGTTGGCAACGATTATTAACCCTATAAGCATCAAAATGATCGATGACCATTTTGTGCGTTTGTTAATAAATCTGATAAGCGGTATCGCAAATATCCATGCACATATACCGGTGTTAAAAATACCGTATGACAGCATTGTTAGTATCAGTCCCAAAATCAACCAGATATATGGAAATTTTTCTTCAAGCTTTTTCATCATAAATTCCTCCGATGCTATATAGGTAGTGTCAAATCGACACCCCGTTTTTTGATTTTATTTTTATTAAAATCCTTGCTTTTACGAGGCTTTTGCATAATTTTGAATAAAAATATAGCAATAACCTCCCTTTTGCTGTATAATTGATTCAACAACAACAATT
>JAFRDB010000006.1 GCA_017404065.1 Clostridia bacterium | reverse complement strand
TGTTTGCGACGGCAAAATCAGATTCGTTCTTGAGTTTCTCACCGTCGGCACACCTTTTCAGCATTGTTTTGACTAAGCTGTCAAGGGTGACGGATGACTTTTGCCTTACTCATGTTTTTCATATCCTACTTTACACTATCGCTATATATTTTTATTGGCATTTATTATACCATTTTTAGATTATGTTGTCAATATGTTTTTCGTGAAATGGCGGAATGTAAGCCCGTCGTTGCTTTCGCGTATCAGTTTAAAAAAATGACGGTGTTATGAAAGCGTTATTGCAATTACACCTATCTTACACTGTTCAGATCAAACATATTATTCATCTTATTAGAGTGCGCGTGGCATATTGCGAGCGCAAGCCCGTCGGCGGCATCGTCGGGCTTGGGTATCACGTTCAGATTTAACAGCATCTTAACCATCTGCTGTATCTGATTCTTGTCGGCTCTGCCGTAGCCTGTTACGCTCTGCTTTACCTGCAGCGGTGTGTATTCAAATATAGGCACGTTTTTATTCGTTACCGCGACTAAGATAACGCCTCTTGCCTGCGCCACGTTTATCGCGGTCTTTTGGTTTGAATTGAAGAACAGCTCCTCTATCGCCACAGCGTCGGGACTGTATTTGTCGATCAGAAGCGTCGTTTCGTCATATATCTTCTTAAGGCGCTCTACCGTCGGCATCTTGGCGGGGGTGGTTATAGCTCCGTATTCGAGCGGTCTGAACTTGTTTCCGCTGTATTCGATAACGCCTATACCGACTATGGCATAGCCGGGGTCTACTCCGATTATTATCATGTTTACCTCTTTGTATATTATTCATTAAAATGAATAATCATTCATCTGTTTTTGTTCCAAATTTACTATTGCATATTTCGGGCAAATATAGTATAATACCATTATACTATAAATAATATGGATTTGCAAGGACAAATCCTTTGAAAGGAATGAATTATTTTGGCTAAGGATAAGGTTGTATTGGCATATTCCGGCGGACTTGATACGTCTATCATCATCCACTGGTTAAAGGAAAATTACGATTATGATGTTGTCTGTGTATGCGGTGATGTCGGTCAGGGCAAGGAAACGGACGGTCTTGAGGAGAGAGCGAAGAGAACAGGCGCGCTGAAGTGCTACATAGCCGATCTACGTGATGATTACGTTAAGAACTATATATTCCCGACTCTTAAGGCGGGAGCTGTATATGAGGGCAAGTATCTTTTGGGCACGTCACACGCGCGTCCGATAATCGCAAAGGCTTTGGTCGATATCGCCCATAAGGAGGGCGCTGTCGCTATTTGTCACGGCGCAACGGGCAAGGGAAATGACCAGGTGCGCTTTGAGCTGTCCATAAAGGCGTTAGACCCGTCGCTGAAGATAATAGCGCCGTGGAGAATATGGGATATCAAGTCACGCGAGGACGCGGTCGATTATGCTGAGAAGAACGGCATAGAATGTCCGGTAACAAAGAAGGATCTGTATTCAAGAGACAGAAATATATGGCATATCAGCCATGAGGGTGTTGATCTTGAGGATCCGTGGAATGAGCCGAAGTTTGACAGCCTTTTAAAACTTGGTGTATCGCCGGAAAAGGCGCCGGATGAGGCGGAGTATGTTAATATCGGCTTTGAGGCGGGTATACCGGTATCGGTAAACGGTGAGAAACTCGCTCCGGTTGCTTTGGTCGAAAAGCTTAATGCGCTCGGCGGCAAGCACGGCGTTGGCATCGCGGATATAGTTGAGGACAGGCTTGTGGGCATGAAGAGCCGCGGCGTTTATGAGACACCGGGCGGCACGATCCTTTATACCGCAATACAGGAGCTTGAATATCTCTGCCTTGACCGTGATGTGCAGTCATTTAAGCGTCAGAGTGCGATAAAGTTCTCGGAGCTTGTATATGACGGAAAGTGGTTCACACCGCTGAGAGAGTCCATGTCGGCTATGTTCGACGAGATGGAAAAGACAGTGACCGGTGAGGTTCGCTTGAAGCTCTATAAGGGCTCATGCACACCTGCGGGCGCAAAATCGCCGTATTCGCTGTATAATGAGGATATCGCGTCATTCGGTGACAGCCATGAGCTGTACAGCCACAAGGACAGCGCGGGCTTTATAAACCTCTTTGGTCTGCCCTTAAAGGTGAGAGCAATGATGAAATCAAAGAATAATATGAAATAATTACGATGGGGCTTGCACAGTATATGCAAGCCTCATAGTTTACACAGGTGAGGATATGACACTTCCAATTGAATTCTGCGAGCGGATGCGGGCGCTGCTCGGCTCCGAATACGATGTGTTCATTCGCTCGTATGATACAGAAATAAATAGGGGTATACGCATAAACTCCGCCAAATGTGCCGATACCGCCGCAGTCGCGGCGGAGCTTGGCGCGGCGGAGCGTGTTTTATGGTGCGATGACGGGTACTATACAGACAAAGAAAAAATAAGCGGATCACATCCGTACCACGCCGCGGGGCTTATCTATTTTCAGGAGCCGTCGGCTATGTGCGCGGCAGAGGTAATACCGATAGGCGCGCGGATGCTTGATCTGTGCGCCGCGCCGGGCGGAAAAACAACACAGCTTGCCGCGCGGATGGGGAATGAAGGGCTTTTGATATCGAACGAGATAATACAAAAACGCGCGTCTGTCCTCTCCGAAAACGTAGAGCGCATGGGACTTATGAATACGATAGTAACGAACGAGAGTCCCGCAAGAATTGCCGAAAAATTCCCCGTTTTTTTTGACGGGATAATCGTTGACGCGCCCTGCTCGGGCGAGGGAATGTTCAGAAAAGAGCCGCAGGCGGCACAGGCATGGAGTGTTGAGCACACGCTCTCTTGCGCGGCGCGGCAGAAAAATATCCTTGATGATGCATATAAAATGCTTAAACCGGGCGGGTATATAATGTATTCGACCTGCACGTTTTCAATAGACGAAAATGAACGTGTAATTGAATATATGGCAGAGCGTTACGGCATGGAAATATGTGATATTCCGGAGCTTGCCATGCTCGCGCCGGGTATCGGCAGTTACCCGGGCATAGAAAAATGCCGTCGGATATTCCCGCATATCCATAAGGGCGAGGGGCATTTTGCGGCACTTCTCCGTAAAAGCGGCTTCGCCGAGGATACTAAGGAGGAACAGACGCGGCGGAGAAAAACAAAAAACACCGCGCTTTTGGCGGCTGTTGATGCATGGCGTGAATTTGAGGAAGGGACACTAAATATAAAATGCGAGGGCGAGTTTGTCTTGTTCGGGAACAATCTGTATCTCATGCCCGCCGATCTTGATACAGATAAGCTTCGCATTGTCCGCTGTGGCCTGCATTTAGGGACAGTAAAAAAGAACAGGTTCGTGCCGGCGCACGCACTCTCACATGCTTTTGATATACATTCATACAAAAATACGACAGAGCTTGATGTGTCCGAGCCGGAGCTAAAAAAATACTTGCGCGGCGAGGTCATACCGGGCGATGCCCAAGGCTGGTGTGTTATAGCGGCGCGCGGATGCGGCATAGGCTGGGGCAAAGCCTCCGGCGGCATGATTAAAAATCACTACCCTAATGGGTTAAGATGCTATTGATATTGTCAACATAAAACCAACCCCTCAAAAAGATATTGCAAAATAACATTTCCCAACGATATTATATCACGAATATGCAGAAAAAGAAACTGTTTTATTAAGTCGTTTTTTAGGATGCGGGGAAGCATAGCAATCATTCTCCGGTTTCAGCCAAGGAATGCATAAAACCTCTCGCGCTTACGGTCATTATATCACCAGCAACGGGTGTGCCTTTTATGCATATCACGTTTGCATATACCGGCTCGCCGATATCAAGCGGATAATTTGTTACGATAAATGTATAGCGGTCGCCGGTTTGACCGCGATAGGGAAGCAGGTCGAGTCCGGCTTCCTTTTGCATTTCATTATATCTCTTATAAACCTCATCGAACACCTGCGGTATATATACCTCTGCATGAGCGGTGCATTGCGGCTCGGTCTCCCAGCCGTACTGCGATAAAAACGTGCGGCAGCATTCGCTCTCGGCATTGCCGTGCACACAGATAACGGCAATGGCGGCTATACCGGCGATGGTTATTGCGGCAAATAAATATTTCATAAAATATTGTCTCCCAAACGAAAAAATACCATGATTAAATATATTTGGATCTGAGTTAAAATATTACACGGTTTAAAAATGCGATTACGCGGAATAATAAGAGCGACATTTGTTTAGGAAGGAGAATGGATAAATGTTAAGTAAAATTTCATTGGCTTTGGTCATTATCGGAGCCGTAAACTGGCTTTTGATCGGAATTTTCGGTTATGACCTCGTGGGCGCGATATTCGGCGGTCAGATGGCTGTTGTATCAAGAATAATATATACAATAGTAGGTCTTGCCGGACTGTGGTGTATCTCGTTTTTCTTTGACAGAAACACGGCAGACGCGCATATATGAGAAAAGGGGCTGTAAAGCCCCTTTTCAGACTGTCGACAAATTGGCCGGACCGCGCACATAATCATTCAATGAGCGTGATCCAAAAGGATAGTTTCATGGAAAGAGCAACGGCGATTACATCGAGTAATCGCCGTTGCTGTGCGTTTTTGACGAAAACAAACTCTAACGTACCAACGTACGCCGACGAGCTTGTTTTCGTCAAATCC
>JAFRDB010000036.1 GCA_017404065.1 Clostridia bacterium | reverse complement strand
CGGCACTAAAAAATGAGATAAATTAGCGGCTTTATATAAAATCTATCTCTGCAGCAGCCCCCAACCAGACTCGCAAGCTCGGCACCCTGCCCCGGGGCAGGGACAGCAGAGCCGAACCTCAAACATCAGCCCGATAAACTGAAATTCATTTGATTGTATCCTGCTTTGAAATAGCGTTTGCTATCGCAAACGCTATTTTTGCGCGGTATTGCTCGCTTAGAAGCAGCTGTTCTTCCTCCGGGTTAGAGAGAAAGCCGCATTCGACCAGTATCATCGGCACGGCAGATCCCTGCATCAGGTACAGGTTATCCGCCGCGGGCTTTACTGCGTGCGTCTTTGCGTCGGTGAGCGCGGCTATGCTGTCTTGTATTGCCGAGGCGGTCGTCTCCGCCTCCGGATGCGCCTTATCATAGAAAACGTGAAGCCCGCGCGCGGAGCTGCCGGTAAATGAGTTTATATGAACGGAAACAACAAGATCGGCGCCGCTGCCGTTGATCATATCGCGGCGGCTTTGCATATCCGAGAGCTTCTTTTCACGGATCGTCTTTGCGGAGCTGTCGTAAATCCCGTTATCGCCATCACGCGTCAGGATCACGCGCACGCCGCGGCTTAAAAGGATCTCGCGCAGCTTCAGGACTATATCTAAATTAATATCCTTTTCCTCGATGCCTGTCGCGCCGACCGCGCCGCCGTCGGGCGCTCCGTGTCCGGCATCGAGAACTACGGCAAACTGCTTTGCGCCGGAGAAGGCGGGCGCCGAACGGTGTACTGCCGCGGCTGCCGCCAGGACCGACACAAGTATAAAAAGAAGGAGGAACAATGAGTTTTTCCTTGACATAAACAACACCACCAAACTGAAGGGTAATGCTATGATATTACGCGGCTAACCAAAGTATGCATGGACATACAAATTTTTAGTCACGCTATTGACTTGTGTGTATTATTATGCTATAATAAATACATCACTTAAAAAGTCTGACGGCTTTTTAAGTGATGTGTTTATTGTATCGGTGTGAAGTAAAGTCTACACGAGTAATTAATACATACAGGAGGTCATAAGAATGAAAAAGAGCTATAAAATAGATGTGGACTGCGTGAACTGCGCGCGCAAGATGGAGGATGCGGCAAACAAAACGCCGGGCGTTAAATCGGCTGTCGTGAATTTCATGGCGCTTAAAATGAATGTGGAATTTGAGGACGGTGCGGACGCGAAGTCGGTAATGGCTGATGTTCTCAAGGCGTGCCGCAGGGTAGAGAGCGACTGCGAAATATTCGGAATATGACAAGAAAACAGAAAAAAACGCTGTGGCGGATAATCGTATCTGTCGCGATGCTCATAATATGCGAGGCGCTGTCCGCGGCGATTTCTCCGCCGCGGTGGGCGGGGCTGCTGATGTACCTTGTGCCGTATTTTATCATCGGCTATGACATACTTAAAAAGGCGTGTATGGGTATAATAAACCGTCAGGTGTTCGATGAGAATTTTCTTATGGCGGTCGCTACCATAGGAGCGATCGCGCTTGGCGAGTACCGCGAGGGCGCGGCGGTAATGCTGTTCTACCAGATAGGCGAGCTGTTCCAGTCTGTCGCGGTCGGCAGAAGCCGACGGAGTATATCGGAGCTGATGGACCTGTGTCCGGACTTTGTCAATATTGAGACGGAGAACGGAATAGAAAGCGTTGATCCGGATGAGGTCGAGGTCGGCTCGGAAATAATCGTTCGTCCCGGTGAGAGGATACCGATAGACGGAGTTATAACCGAGGGTGTCACGTCGCTTGATACCGCCGCGCTCACGGGAGAGAGCCTGCCGGTCGATGCGCAGCCGGGTGCGAAGGTACACAGCGGCACGATAAATATAAGCGGGCTTATCCGTGTACGGACAACAAAGGCGTTTTGCGATTCCACCGCGTCAAAGATCATGGAGCTGGTTGAGAATTCCGGCGCGCAGAAGTCGCACTCGGAGGATTTTATAAGCAAATTTGCGCGATATTATACGCCGGCGGTCTGCTATGGAGCGATCGCGCTCGCGGTGCTGCCGCCGATAATACGGCTCATTTTCGGTTCTTCTCCCGCATGGGGAAGCTGGATAATGCGCGCGCTGACGTTTTTGGTCATAAGCTGTCCGTGTGCGCTTGTTATAAGCATACCGCTCACGTTCTTTGCCGGAATCGGCGGAGCGTCGGCTAAGGGTGTGCTCATAAAGGGCTCGGCGTATCTGGAATCGCTGTCAAGGACGAGGTGCGTTGCGTTTGATAAGACAGGTACTATGACGCTTGGTGTGTTTGAGGTCGCGGGTGTTCACCATAGCGTTATGGAGGAGCGGCGGCTGCTTGATATAGCCGCGCTCGCGGAGAGCGGCTCCGGCCATCCTATTGCAAGGAGTATTATCGCCGCGTGCGGAAAAGCGCCGGAGCTGTCGCGCGTAAGCGAAATAGAGGAGATACCCGGCTGCGGTGTTACGGCTGTGATCGACGGCATAAGCGCGGCGGTGGGCAATGAGCGGCTTATGGAAAGGCTCGGTGTTAAATACCGCCGATGCTCGCATAGCGGCACTGTTGTGCATATAGCGTTAGACGGTGAATATGCCGGACATATACTTATAGCCGATATGATAAAGCCGACGGCAAGGGAGGCGATATCGGCATTAAAGCTTGCCGGAGTCAGGCGGACGGTCATGCTCACGGGCGATATGGAGTCTGCGGCAATACCTGTCGCGGAGGAGATAGGCGCGGATGAGGTATACGGCTCTCTGCTGCCGGAGGACAAGGTAAGACGAGTGGAGACGCTTATAAGCGAGAAGGACGCAAAGGAGACCGTTGCATTTGTGGGAGACGGGCTTAATGATGCGCCGGTTATCGCGCGCGCAGATGTGGGAATAGCGATGGGCGCATTGGGTTCAGACGCCGCGATAGAGGCGGCGGATGTGGTGATCATGGACGATGACCCTGTAAAGATCGCGCTTGCGCTTCGTGTTGCGAGAAAATGCATGAGGATAGTATATGAAAATATCGTGTTCGCTATAGGCGTGAAGCTTATATGTCTTGCTCTGGGCGCGCTCGGCATAGCGGGGATGTGGCTTGCGATATTTGCGGATGTGGGAGTTATGGTGATAGCCGTGCTCAATTCCATCCGAGCGTTAAGGATAAGGTAAAAAGCGTGATAAAGCTCTTGACTGATATGGGTATAAATGATATAATAAGATAATAAACCGCAAACAGAAACGGACTACGGTTTTATCTGATGACAAACAAATCAAATATAACACACCCATGATATCGGGAGGAAAAAACTGATGCTAAATATAGGGACGGATGATAAGATCAAACACAGCAAGTATACAGCGCAGAATGGGATATCGCTCCGCGCAGTCTGCTTCTGGATAGTTGCAGCTGTTCTTATGGTATCCGCGTTGATATTTTATACCACATATTTTATGAACTCTACCTTCAATGACCTGAAGACGGTTGCTGATAATCAGATCGACTTAGATAAAGCGTCACACGAATTGATGGAGGCGTCGGATTATCTGACAGAGCGCGTTCAGCGGTTCACCGTGAACGGGGATATGCGTTTTCTTGATGAGTATTTCATCGAGGCGTTTGAAACGAACAGGCGCGAGGACGCAATAGAAAAAATGTCCTCCGACCCGGATGTTGCTCCGTCGCTCGCACAGCTGAAGCAGGCAATGAAGGAATCGGTTGAGCTGATGAACCGGGAATATTACGCGATGCGCCTCGTGATCGAAGCAAAGGGATATAAGGATTATCCTGATGAAATCAAAAGCGTAACTCTCAGCGAGCATGACGCGGCTCTCTCATCCGAGGATAAGATGAGGCTTGCCACGAAAATGGTGCTTGATGACGAATACTACAAACAAAAGGATATGATCAGAACGGATATGAAAGACAGTCTTGACGCGCTTGAGTCAATAACGCACCAAGCCGAGACGACTGCCTTTGACAAGCTCCATAACGCCATGAATTTCGTGCGGTCGGTCATTCTGTTTCAGATCATAGGCACATTCTTTCTTGTATGGCTGCTGATCCACTTCGGTATCAATCCAATACTCAAAGCTGTGGACAGGATCAGAGCCGACAGACCTATCCATGAGAGCGGCGCGAACGAATTCCGCTATCTGGCGCACGTGTACAACAGCATGACGGTACAGCTGAATGAAGAAAATGAGCTGCTGAAGGATATTTCCGAGACAGATGCGCTTACCGGGCTACGGAACAGGATGGCATTAAGAAATGACTATGAGCTGTACGCCGGACATGAAGTGACGGTAATGCTGCTTGACCTTGACGGCTTCAAATCGATAAATGACAATTACGGACACGAGACGGGAGACGAGGTGCTCAGCGAGACAGGAAAGCTGATCTCTGACGCGTTCGGCAAGGAGCACAGCTACCGTTACGGCGGGGACGAGTTTCTTGTTATAGATACGGATCATTCCGAGACGGAGTTTGTCACGAAGCTGGATCATGTAATGAACAACAGACCTGTCATTGAGCAGGACGGCGTATTTTCCACAGTCGGTTATTCTGTCGGATATGTACATACTGTTCTGGACGGCAACGTAGACCTGCGTGAGCTCTTCGCCGCTGCGGATCAGAAGATGTATCAGGTAAAGCGCGAAAAGCTGCGCGAAGATGCGATATCCGGCAGAAGCGGCAGAACGCACTATGACGAAGCCAGAGTTGCAGCTGCGGAATACACTACAGATGAGATGAAGGCTCTGCTTGACCAGATATCCGGTATGTACGACCTTGTGCGGGTCGTTGACCCCATAGAGTGCCGTATTCTGGAATTCGGCAGTGACGGTGAAATAACCAGAAAGGAACGCTGCTACGGGATATGGAACGCAGATCAGAAATGCGTAAACTGCACCAGCGCGCTTGCGTGCAGGACGGGCTGCCATCAGGAGAAGGCGGAAGCCTTCAATGATAAGCTTTTCAATATCCAGTCAAATCCTGTGAGGCTGAAGCTGCCTGACGGCGGAGCATACGACGCGGTCGTAGAATTAGTAAATGTAAACAAGGACGAATCTTATGCGGCTCCTGCCAATGATAGAGCTGCAGAGAACAAAAACAACAGAGCAGCTCAGTATCATGCGCGGCATGACAGTCTGACAAAGGTGTTTAACCAAAGCGCGTTCGCTGAGCTTGCAAGGGAGGCAGTTGAAAGAGAACCGAAGCTGCCTTGGGTAATGATCACAAGCAACATCATGGATTTCCGTCTGGTAAACACCCTGTTCGGTCATCAGCGAGGCAACGAGGTGATCGTCCGGAATGCCGCTGTGCTTGCGCAGATAGCAAAAAGCGGAAGCGGTCTATGCGGCAGGCTCGGCGGTGATCAGTTTGCGGTTTTCATCCCAAAGGGCGTTTATAAGGAAGAGGTGCTGGTAAATGCGGCAAACACGTTAAGAAACGAGTTCAGCTGCGGAAATTATACCTTCTGTATCCATTTCGGCATATATGAGGTCGATGACGCCTCCATCCCGGTGTCGATCATGTGCGACCGCGCAAACACGGCATTGCGCTCGATCCGAGATAATCACAATGAGATCGTCGCATACTTTGACGATGACATGATGCGCAACAGCTTGTTTGAGCAGGAGATCATAAGCGGTTTTAATAAGGCTCTTGAGGAGGGGCAGTTCCACATGTATCTCCAGCCTATTGCCTGTGAAAACGGGCAGATTCTCGGCGCGGAGGCGCTTGTGCGATGGCATCATCCGGACGGGAGAATAGATATGCCGTCGCGCTTTATCACCACGCTTGAGCGCGCCGGACTGATCCACAGACTGGATATGTATATCTGGGAATGTGCGATAAAGAAGCTCGCCGCATGGAAGGGTACGGATATGCAGGAGCTTGTTATCTCAGTCAATATGTCTGCCAATGATTTTTATAATGTAGATATCTCCAAGGTGCTGACAGAGCTTCTCAAAAAGTATGGTGTGAAGGGAGACAGACTGAGGGTAGAGATAACGGAGACTGCTCTTTTGGAGGATCCTCTAAGCTGTAACGAAATAATCTCAGGACTGCATGATCAGGGGATCATAGTAGAGATCGACGATTTCGGTAAGGGCTATTCCTCGCTCAGTCTGCTCAAAGACATCCACGCGGATGTTCTCAAGATAGATATGAGTCTTTTGCACGAGATCGAGTCCAACAAACAAAGCCGTATCATTCTTGGCTCGGTTATAAACATGGCAGCTTCGCTCGGTATGGACGTGGTGACAGAAGGAGTAGAAACAGAGAACCAGCTTTCGACTCTCAAGACAATGGGCTGCCGCCATTTCCAAGGATACTACTTCTCTCGTCCGATCCCCGTAGACGAGTTTGAAAAGAGGTATTCAAATACTCCGGAAGGGAGTGTTCAGCTATGAAAAAACGGAAAACGGGCAAGCGTTTTCTTACGGCATTTTATTGCGTGATCATTATGAAGCTGTTTACAGCACCGGCACTTGCCGCCGGCGGACATGAAAAAGATGATCTGATCATCGGAGTTCCCATAGACCGTTGTCCTATCTTTTATATGAATGAGGAAACAGGCGAGATAGAGGGAATCGGTGCGGATCTGATGCGGACAGCCGCAAAAAACGCAGGATACAGCGTATCCTTCATAAGCGTAAAGGAAGACACGCTCAAGAGCGCGTTAGACAATACCAAATATGATGCTGTAATGCCTTTTGGCAGCGCTATACCCAGTGCCGCCGAAAAATCGACAATAGTTTCACAAAACCTGTTCCGGACACCGTTTACTCTTGTTACAGTGGGCAAACGGACGCTGCCGCGGCTGAATAATCTCTGCGTAGGTATGCTCCGGTCTCAGACAGGGGTGGCGGAAACCATACGGAGTCTGTATCCCGGTATTGATATCAGTATGTATGAAACTATGCCGGAATGTGTAAGAGCGCTGAGAGAGAACAGTGTTGACGCTCTGCTGCATAATTCCTATGTTTGGAGCTATGTGCTGCAAAAGCCTTCATATAGGGATCTGACTGTCCAGCCGACAACCATGTTTTCTATGGACTTTCGGGTGGGAACGCTCGATACACCCGAAGGCAGAGATATAATTAACCGACTGGACAGGGGTATAATCGCGATCACCGACACAGGCCGTCAGGCTGTCATTCTCGACTATACCACAAGGCATCTTTACCGGTATGATCTTTCGGACTATCTTTACAGATACGGATGGGTCATGGTGGCGTTTGCGCTGCTTTCCGTCACGTTTACCCTGTTTGTTGTAAAAAAGCAGAGAGACCTTCGCAGAGCGGGAGAGGAACAGATGCGTCAGATCATGGAACAGGATAAGCTGACAGGCGTGCTAAGTATGGACGGGTTCCGCAGAAGTGTCGAGGTGCTTCTGCACGACCACCCCGATATACAATACCTCATTTCGTATAATAACATCAGAAATTTTAAGTTTATCAACGACAGTCTCGGCAGATCGGCAGGAGATGAGCTTCTGCGCTTCTGGAGCCAAAAATCAATGGAATATATGACAGATGAGGAAGCGATAGGGCGTATCTCCGGAGACCATTTTGTCATTCTGCGCCGCATAAACGGTGAGGAACAGATGGATCAGGATGAAAGGGATATAATTAATCCCGTACGAACCTATTTCGTTGACAGGGGTACTAAAAACAGTATTCAGATCTGCAGCGGTATCTATGTTCTGACCTCTGAGGATTACCGGAATATCGATGTGGATCGTATGCTCGACTATGCGCGTGTAGCTGAGGAAAGAGTCCGCAAGACGCGCAAGGACGGGTATGAGTTCTATAACCCGGAGCAATGGGAAAAAGGGCAAAGGGTCACATATATTTGCAGTCAACTTGAGGATGCGTTGCGATCCGGTGAGGTACAGGCATGGTATCAGCCGCAAGTGAATTATAAAACCGGAGAGATCATCGGTGCGGAGGCTCTATGCCGTTGGAATCACAGCAAGCTTGGCTGGCTTCGTCCCGCCGAGTTCATCCCCATACTTGAGGAATCCGATATGATATTCGAGCTGGACAAATATATCTGGGAGAGAGTCTGTCGGGATCTCCGCAGATGGAAGGATCAGGGGGATATCCGTTATGTTTCAGTCAACCTCTCGCGCTGCGATATGCGTGAAGGACGAAATATACCGAGTCACTTCTACAACCTGATCCGGACCTATGACTTAGATCCGTCTCAGCTCAGAATAGAGATAACCGAGAGCGCGTATGTCGAGAAACCGGAGCTTTTGATCCGCACCACGGTGAAGCTGAAGGAATTCGGATTCCAGGTTGAAATGGATGATTTCGGCAGCGGATATTCTTCACTGCACATGCTCAAGGATGTCCCTGTTGACCGTATAAAGCTTGATCTTAAATTTATGTCCGGTGTCGGAGATTCGGAGAAGGGGCGGATAATCGTCAGCCACATAATCCAAATGGCGCGTTCTCTTGGCATTAATATGATTGCCGAGGGTGTGGAAAATTTATCACAGGCAAGCTATTTGGAGAGCCAAGACTGCTTTGAGATGCAGGGTTTTTACTTCTACAAGCCCATGCCGGTCAAGGAGTTTGAAGCGATAATGGAGCAGAAGAATCCGTAAATGATATGGTTTTCGTGATAAAAAAAGCTGCCCGCAGGGTTGAAACCCTGCGGGCAGCTTTTTT
>JAFRDB010000035.1 GCA_017404065.1 Clostridia bacterium | reverse complement strand
TCAAAGCGCAGAGCGCATCAAACCGGCGCGACACATTATGCTGTTTGTGTATAAGCCTTATGTGTGTATGGGGGTTGCATAGCAACAAACGCCGTAGTTTGGAAACGCAGTTTCCCCCTGCAACTACTTACTTCTCCCCCTCAAGATTGAGGGGGTCGGGGGGAGTTGACTCACCGATAAACTGAAATTTGTTACTAACTCAAACTGAAAATTTCCCCTTGCAAAATACCGGCACATAGTGTATAATATAATCAGACAAATATGGGGGTGGAGCTATGCTTTATAATGGCAGGATCGAGGACGAGCTGATGATACAGTTCATAATCCTTTATGCACTCTCTCGCGCGGATGAGGAGCTGGAATACAGGGATCTGCTTACTACCGTGCAGGAGAATTGCGATATAAGCTATATGGATATGCAGCTTGGACTGGATAATCTTGTAGAGACCGGTCATGCGGTGACAGCGCAGCCTGATGAGCTTACGGCAATGTATGGTATAACCGAAAAGGGAAGGAATATAATCGACTTCTTTTATAAGCAGATACCTCTTATCATTCGCGAGCCGATAGACAAGTCATTAAAGGCTCTGTTTCTTGAAAAGCGGCGTAAGAATGCCGTAAAGGCATATATAGAGCCGATAAATGAACGTGAATACTATTCTGAATGTGTGCTCAACAATGATGATAAAACAGAGATGATGTTCTTACGCCTATACGCCGGTGAGCGGGCAGAGGCAGAGCGGATCGCTGAATACTTTAAAACACATTCGGACAAGGTATACATGAAAATAGTAGAAGCACTAAACGATAAAGAATGAGTTTGGAAAAAGGATTTAAAGGTAATAAAGATGAAAAACAAGCGAACATGGACACGAGGCGATTTTATAAGAACAGCACTGATCATAGTGCTTGCCGGCGTAATAGTATGCGAGGGAGTGTATCTGATACGCTCAAACCGTAAAGGTGTCGAGCCGGATACGGATATCAATATAGCCGCGGTGAGTATTGAAAAGGCAGAGGATACCGCCAAAGACGATGCCGAAACGGAGGTGCCGACAGATGCTGCGCCTCCGGCAGAAATGAGCATGGGCGGAGAGACTCAGACAGTTACATCGGGAAATAAGATAATAGTAATTGACCCGGGACATGGTAAGTCATCGTCGCTTATGAGTGCGGATGAAAAGATAAGCTCGGGGTGGAAGCAGAACAGCTCCGGCGCTTGGGGCGAGTGGCGGCATTATAAGACCGGCTCGGTAAATACAGACTGTGAGGGGACAGGCTGCAACCACAGAGTAACACCGAACGGCGCATGCTGGTATCCGATAGGTAACGGAGACCGCGCTACTGAGCCTGAGGTAAACCTTAATAACGCACTTGCCGCAAAAACGCATCTTGAATCAATGGGTTATACGGTGCGAATGACAAGGACGACCAATAACGAGAACCCGTCCATAACAAAGAGGCTTTCATACTGTTATCCAAACAATAACACCGCGACAAGTCCGGATGCAACATTGTTTTTGTGCATACACTCTAACGCGGGCGGCGGAAGAGGCACGTCATACATATCGCTTGAGGATCCGTATGATCAGCAGTGGATAAGCTCCACCTATACAGCTGACGGAAACAGGCTCGGACAGCTTTGTAATGATCGTATAGCTGAGACAACATCTCTCACAAAGGGCGCACCGATAACCTTCGAGCCTCAGCTTATAGCGTTCTGCAAGGCGCCGGTCACTTGTGGATATCTTGAGATCGGGTTTTTTGATAATCAGCAGGATCTGTCGATACTGCGCTCGGAAAGCGATGCCATAGGCAGAGCGATAGCAGAGGGTATTGATTCTTTTATAAAGGGAAATTAAAGTGAAAATTAAAATATTAAACAAATCGCATCTGCAGCTTATAGCCATTATAGCCATGGTGATTGACCATACCGCTGAGTTTGCGCCGTCACTTTCAATATATTACGGCATGAGGTTCATTGGAAGAATGACTATCGTTATAATGAGCTATTTTGTTGCGGAGGGATACTATAAGACGAATGATGTTAATAAATATATAATACGGATGGCGATTTTTGCGGCAGTGTCACAGGTGCCGTTCTATCTGAACTCTCACGTGTTGGATATGCCGCATGATATATTGCATTTATTAGCCGGAATGTACGGCAGCCGCAATGTTATATTTACTCTGCTTATAGGACTTTGTCTTTTGGCTATACTGAAGAGTGAGGGTAATGTTTTTCTGAAAATACTCGCGTTTATAGCTGCGTGGCGTCTTGTCTTGCCTGCCGATTGGAAATATTTCTGTCTGCTATGGGTGCTGGCATTCGGGCTGCTGTACGGCAATAAGAAGCGACAAATGCAAGCTGCGGCACTTATAGTAATTCTTAGGGTGATAGTAGTAGCTATGCCGGTGATAAGTGCGTTTGTTGTGTATTATTTGCCGTCGGCGAGCTTTTCTTCAATGTTTGCATTCGTGGCGCGGCACATAAACAGCGGCCGCCCTACATACGCAAGGCTGTATTTTGCGCTCGCTCAGTTTGGAGGACTTATGGCTTTGCCTATCCTTATGATGTATAACGGAAAAAAGGGCAATGCGCCACGGCTTGGGTTTTATATATTCTATCCCGCGCATTTACTGTTATTGTTTTTCGTGAAGCTGTTTGTATATTAAGGAGAGAGATAATGGCTTTTAAAAAGCTTGTGATTTCTACCGCGGCAGCAATGCTTGTCGCTGCCGCGGCTCATGCCGCCGCAGAGCCGTGTGATCTTGTGTTCACACAGACCGAGGGCGGCAGATTTATATATTGCAATAATATAGAAGGCATAACGGCGGGTGATCTTGCCGATACCGGCAATGAGGAAGCCAAGTTCATTATGAATAATGAAGCGCTTGCCGCAGGAAGGTACGCGTTTTTCGGTGCGTTCATAAACCGTACAAATACCGGCTATAACGGAACTCCAAGCGGAAAAGGCGGGTTCGATATTGATGTTGACGTGCTGTTTAAAGCTACAGAGCCATGTGAAATAACCATTTCGCGACTTGGCTTTGAAGTGCCGCAGCACAGCTCGTTTTTTCTCGATGGAATGCGTTATGCCCAGGAGAATGAGTGGGGCGGCTTCAGCGCGTGGGCGTCATATCTCGGTGTGCCGATACGGCAGATAGACTCCGGTAATATTTATGAGCCGCAAACGTTTAAGGTGCAGACAATAAAGCTCGGCAAGGGAGAAACATACTGGCTTTCGGAGCTTGTGGAGGATTACCGTTCGGTACCGCTTGCGCGTTCTGTGCATATCGCGTTCGATTTCAGTATAGAAAGCGGCAGCTGTGATGTGGATGTTGCGGCTCTGCGGTCCGGCAGCCGGGCGGGTGACAGATCATATTTTTACAAAAATGCGAAGTTCGGTTCTTACCGTCGCGACCGCCAGTATAAGGGCATATCCGATGGGCTAAACGAGGTTACGGCGAAGCTTAAATATACGATAGATGATTCCGATGCGGACGGTGCGTATCTGCCGGTCACCGTGTATAACCATTATGCGCCGGAGGGCAATACTATAAATAAGTTTTACACGCATCTTAACCCGCGCGCGGATGAATGGTCGTATGATATATGCGCGGAGTCGGATATGCTGTCATTCAGCTACCGTGATCCTATGAAGCTGTACTATTACGGCTCCGGAGTGACGGAGGACGAGCGGGATGATGTGTACATATTCGATACCCGCCATACGGACACGGCGGAATATGTTGCCGGATGCGGCAGCCGCGGCGTTTATTCGCCGAACCGTGAGCTAAAAGATGAGGACGGAACGGAATGTGCCTGCAATTTAGCCAATTACGGAGTAATATATAACTACGATATAGAGATAACGAACACGGGAAATAAGCGCCGATATGTTCTGTACAGACTTGCTACAAGCTCCAATAACCTTGTTTGGGTACGGGATGCGGACGGCAGACCGGCAAACGGACGCGTGCTTGCTAAGGGACGCAGCGCGTCAAGGCTTGCGGAGGATATGGCGTGCCTTGCTGTGCCGGCGCAGAGTACGGCAAGATATACCGTCTCCGTTCTGCTTGCGGCAAACTATTCCGGCGGGATGGAGAATGCATTTGTGATCTCGGATCATCCCAAGGTGATTGAAACCTATGAAACCGAACGCAGCGAAATAGAGAAGGACAGCTCCTTTGACGGAAGGGAATATTACCGGTTTACAGGTGACGGTGTAAAAACGAGCAAAGACGGCACAGAATGGATCTTACATGACCTGCCAAGAGAGGTAACTGAGGGGATCGCCGGAAATCTCTCTGAATACCGGCTCCAATGGACGGGTAGCGGCTACACGCTAAGACCGACGCTGTATGACGCGGGCGCGTTTTGGTTTATAGATTATATGTATCGGGATATGTATCTGCTTGATGAGGATTTTTCGCTTATCAGGAAACAGACCTTTGGCGGATATCCGTCCGGCTACGCCTGCGCGAACGGAGTGCACTATGTTGAGATAGCAGGCACTGCGTTCCGGTCAACCACGGATTTTAAATGGTGGGATATTACCGATATGGTTATGCCGTGCTGGAACTACGGCACGCTTTCGGCGGTGTGTGACGAAGGCAAAATAAAGCTTTCCGATAACGGCGTTGATTATTACGATGCGGTGTATCTCGGCTTTAAGCCTGAGTATATCGACGCATACGGAGAGTGGTACTACTTCGCAGACGGCAGAGCATTATATCTCTCGCGCGATGGACTGAGCTTCAGACATATTTTATTCAACGAAAAAATAAAGAGCTTTGCCGTGAATGGCGGCAGAGTGATCGTAAACGGACGCGAGGAAAGACCGTTGCCGGAGTTCAGTGATGGCTTTGCGCTCAGAATAGACGGCAAATTCATATCGACCGAACAGGAGATGCTTCTTGTAGGCGGTATGCCTTATATCCCGATAAGAGCCGTGTGCGAATATCTGGGCTTTGAGGTCGCGTGGAATGACGGCTCGGTAACGCTAACGCGTGACGGAAGGGCGATAGATGTAACGAATATGACCTTAGTCGATGATAACGCTTATGCGCCGCTTGAGCTGCTCTCGGATAGCCTCGGCTATACTGTGCAGGATGCTTCAGGCGTGGATGCGGCAGAAGAGGGCGATAGTTCAGACCCATGTACGGTGCCGGTTTATTTTGCGTTTCATTAACGGCAGATAGCAAAATTCGAGCTTTGATTAATTGTGGAGGAATAGAATGAAAGAACTATCGCGCAGGGAAGAAAAGAAGGTCGAATATTTAGAGCTGATCTATGACCTTATATTCGTTTATATTATAGGCAGGAATAATTCGCTGCTTCACCACACTGTAGACGGCATGATCGCGCCGGATATGTTTATAGCGTATATTTCCTGCACCCTCGCCGTGATACAGATATGGAATTTTTCGACCTACTACATCAATATCTACGGTCAAAACGGTCTGCGTGAGCATATATTCCTTTTCACAAATATGTTTTTACTGTATTTTATCGGAAACGCAACTCACGCAAATGCGGAAATTTATCACACGCAGTATCATGTTGCGTGGGCGTTGATACTTTTAAATACAGCGCTGCAGTATGTTTTTGAGATGAATAACCGCATACGCGAGGGGTGGAATGCGCGAATCGTGTTTACACTTGTGACCGAGGCGTTGCTTGTGCTTGCGGCCATTCCCGTATTCAAAAAAACAGGTGTTGATATATCGATCGTCCCGATACTGTTCGGAATAATAGCGACGATCATACCGTCGAAAGGAAGGGCTCAAAGCAGTATAAATATAGATTTTGCGCACCTTTCGGAACGGGCGATGCTTTACGTTGTATTTACGTTCGGAGAAATGGTTATCGCCATATCAAGTTATTTTAACGGCGAGATTTCATTCAATTTTGTCTATTTTGCGCTGTCGGCATTTTTGATAGTTGTCGGACTGTTCCTCAGCTATGGTACATTTTATGACCGTATAATAGACCGCGAACAGGAAAACAACGGATTATGGTATATGCTCATACATATTTTCATAATCTTTGCGATGAATAATATCACGACCTCGCTTGAGTTTATGCAGGATGTTGAGATAGAGCTTATGCCAAAGCTCGGATTTTTGATAGGCTCATTTTTGATATTTTTCATATTTCTGTTTATGCTGCTGGGTTTTGCGAAGCTTACATGCAGACCGCCGCTCAAATTCTACTTGAAATTCACCTTGCTGTCAGTCGGATTTATCGCGCTGATGCTGTTGTTCAGAGAGAATATGCGCGTTAATATAGCGATCAGCGTGGTATATGTTTTTTCTGTCTACGGAGTAATATATAAAATAGGCAGAATTAATTCCGGTGCTGTAAGCTGTAAAAAACGTATTAATGCAGAGTAAAGCAACCGATCGTGCTGCGGAAATGTTAACAGTTAAATATAATTTTTTCTTGTATATATACTAAATATTCAACAAAATTGATAATACCGATTGACATTTTTCTGCGTTCGTAGTATAATTTATAGAGGTAAGGATGCAAGGGAGTGCTGACCGCGGTTGCGGTCATCTATTCCCTTTTTCTTTAAGCGCAAATAGGAAAAAAAGGAGATTATCAATGAAGAAACGTGACGATATCCATAAGGTGCTTATAATCGGCTCAGGTCCTATTATAATAGGTCAGGCGTGCGAGTTTGACTATTCGGGCACGCAGGCGTGTAAGGCGCTCAGAAAGCTCGGTTATGAGATAGTTCTTGTAAATTCGAATCCGGCGACAATAATGACCGATCCGGAGACAGCGGATGTGACATATATAGAGCCGCTAAATGTCGAAAGACTTACACAGATCATCGAAAAGGAGCGTCCGGACGCGCTTCTGCCTAACCTCGGCGGCCAGTCGGGACTTAATCTCTGCTCGGAGCTTGCGAAGGAAGGCGTGCTTGATAAGTATGGCGTCAAGGTAATAGGCGTGCAGGTGGACGCTATCGACCGCGGCGAGGATAGAATAGAGTTTAAAAAGACGATGAACAGCCTTGGGATCGAAATGGCAAGGAGCGAGGTCGCATATTCTGTGAACGAGGCTCTTGAGATAGCCGATAAGCTCGGCTATCCGGTAGTTCTACGCCCGGCATATACCATGGGCGGCGCCGGCGGCGGTCTTGTGTATAACAAGGAGGAGCTTAAAACGGTATGTGAGCGCGGATTGCAGGCAAGCATTGTCGGTCAGGTGCTTGTTGAGGAGAGCGTTCTCGGCTGGGAGGAGCTTGAGCTTGAGGTGGTTCGTGACTCACAGAACAATATGATCACGGTATGCTTTATTGAGAATATAGATCCGCTCGGTGTTCACACCGGTGATTCGTTCTGTTCGGCGCCTATGCTTACGATCCCTGAGGATGTGCAGGCGGAGCTTCAGAGACAGGCATATAAGATAGTAGAGGCTATAGAGGTAATTGGCGGTACAAATGTGCAGTTTGCCCGTAACCCTGTCGATGGCAGAATAATAGTGATCGAGATAAACCCGAGAACCTCGCGTTCCTCGGCGCTCGCATCAAAAGCAACTGGCTTCCCGATAGCGCTTGTATCGGCAATGCTTGCGGCAGGTCTGGATCTGCCTGATATAGAGTGCGGTAAGTACGGCACACTTGACAAGTATTATCCTGACGGTGACTATGTGGTAATAAAGTTTGCTCGCTGGGCGTTTGAAAAGTTCAAGGGCGCAGAGGACAAGCTCGGTACACAGATGAGAGCTGTCGGCGAGGTAATGAGCATAGGTAAGACCTATAAGGAGGCGTTCCAAAAAGCTATTCGTTCACTCGAAACAGGTCGTTACGGTCTGGGCGGTGCAAAGGACTTTGCAGAGAAGTCAAAGGACGAGCTGCTTAAGCTGCTCAATGCACCGAGCAGTGAGAGACAGTTTATCATGTATGAAGCGCTTCGGAAGGGCGCAACGATAGACGAGCTTTGGGAGCTAACAAAGATCAAGCATTATTTCTTAGAGCAGATGAAGGAGCTTGTAGAGGAGGAGGAAGCGCTAAAGGCATATAAGGGCAGCGTTCCGCCGGCAAATGTGCTCGAAGCCGCAAAAAAGGACGGCTTCTCGGACAGATATTTAAGCGATATACTTGGAGTTGCAGAGGAGGATGTGCGCAACGCAAGACTTGCGGCAGGCATAACAGAGGCGTGGGAAGGCGTTCATGTAAGCGGCACAAAGGATGCGGCATACTACTATTCCTCATATAATATGGAGGATAAGAGCAAGGCATCGGATAAACCGAAGATAATGATACTCGGCGGCGGTCCTAACAGAATAGGTCAGGGCATAGAGTTTGACTACTGCTGCGTACACGCGGCAATGGCGCTTAAGAAGCTCGGCTTTGAGACAATAATCGTCAACTGTAACCCTGAGACCGTTTCCACAGACTATGACACGTCTGATAAGCTGTATTTTGAGCCGCTCACGTTAGAGGATGTGCTCTCCATCCACGAGAAGGAGAAGCCGGTTGGCGTGATCGCCCAGTTCGGCGGTCAGACACCTTTAAATCTTGCCGCTGAGCTCAAAAAGAACGGCGTGAATATCTTAGGCACAACGCCTGAGACTATAGATCTTGCCGAGGACAGAGATCTGTTCCGCGAGATGATGGATAAGCTGGAGATACCAATGCCGGAATCGGGCATGGCTGTTGATGTAGACGAGGCGATCGCTATCGCAAACAAGATCGGCTACCCGGTAATGGTTCGTCCGTCATACGTTCTCGGCGGACGCGGCATGGAGGTTGTCCATGACGATGAGACCCTAAAGGTATATATGAATGCTGCCGTAGGCGTAACGCCGGACAGACCGATACTTATAGACCGCTTCCTCAACCATGCAACAGAGTGTGAGGCAGACGCTATATCAGACGGCGAGAACGTATATGTTCCGGCGGTAATGGAGCATATCGAGCTTGCGGGTGTGCATTCAGGCGACTCGGCATGTATTCTTCCGTCAATGAACATTTCTAAGGAGAATGTTGAAAAGATAAAGGAATACACCAGGAAGATCGCAAGGGAAATGAACGTGCGCGGGCTGATGAATATGCAGTACGCGATTGAGGACGACAAGGTGTATGTGCTTGAGGCTAATCCGAGAGCGTCAAGAACTGTGCCGCTTGTATCGAAGGTATGCAATATACGCATGGTGCCGCTTGCGACAGAGATCATTACAGCACCTTTAACAGGCAAGCCGTCGCCGATAATCGGAATGAAGGACAGAGTCATCCCGCATTACGGTGTTAAGGAGGCAGTATTCCCGTTCAATATGTTCCAGGAAGTAGATCCGATACTCGGACCTGAGATGCGCTCAACAGGTGAGGTGCTCGGGATGGCGCCGACCTTCGGTGAGGCGTTCGCAAAGGCTGAGGAGGCTACACAGACAAGTCTGCCGAAGTCCGGCAAGGTGCTTATAAGCGTAAATGACCGTGATAAGGACGAGCTGGTAGATGTTGCACGCGGGTTCGTTGACTGCGGCTTTGAGATAATTTCAACAAAGGGCACGGCGGCATATCTTAAGGAGCACGGCATAGACGCGCGCGTTGTCGCGAAGCTCGGAGAGGGAAGACCTAATGTCCTTGACGTGATAACAAACAAGGAAGTAACAATAGTTATAAATACGCCGACAGATAAGAAGGGCGCTATAGATGATAGCTATATCCGTAAGGGTGTTATAAAGAACCGTGTCACATATATGACTACAATGTCAATGGCAAAGGCAAGTGTCGACGGTATCAAAGCTATGCAGAAGGGCACGAGCGGTGTAAAGTCACTGCAGGATTTCCATAAGGAGATAAAGTAAGCTTGGCTAAAATCGCTCATCTTGCACCTCTGTGTTCACTTGAGAAGCATACACGGCGCTCACACATAGGCACAATCTGAACGATTTTATCACAAGCTACGCATGGCTGAAATCGCCCATCTTACACCTCTGTGTTCGCTTGAGTATAAGCATACACGGCGCTCACACATAGGCACAATCTGAACGATTTTATCACAAGCTACGCATGGCTGAAATCGCCCATCTTGCACCTCTGTGTTCGCTTGAGTATAAGCATACACGGCGCTCACACATAGGCACAATCTGAACGATTTTATCTCAAGCTACGCATGGCCAAAATCGCCCATCTTACACCTACGGGGACATAGAAAGGAGTAGACTATGGATATAAAGGATATTATAAGTAACGGAGACGACAGATTAAGGATCGTTCAGGAGCTTGTCCCAGGTAAGGAAATTACGCTTGCCCATGTTATAGCAAGTCCTGATCCCATACTGTATCAGAAGCTTGGTCTGAATCCTGAGCTGGACTTTTCCGGCGCGGCTATAGGCATACTCACTGTCACACCGGCGGAGACTGCAATAATTGCCGCAGATATCTCTACTAAGGCTGCAAATGTTGATCTCAGCTTTGTAGACCGCTTCTCTGGCACGCTTATTACTACCGGCATGATATCCGACGTTGAATCAGGCTTAAAGGCGGTTACGGAGTTCTGCGGCGATAAGCTTGGCTTCAAGGTATGTAATATTTCAAAGACATGAAAAAGCTCATACTCATTGGGCGTTCCGAGGCAGGCAAGACAACGCTTACACAGGCGCTTCGCGGCGAGAGGATACACTATCATAAGACGCAGTATGTAAACCGGTTTGATGTTATTATTGACACACCGGGGGAGTATATCCAATCAAAGGAGCTTGGCAACGCTATTGCGATGTATGCGTTTGAAGCAGAGGTCGTAGGTATGCTGATCAGTGCGGCAGAACCGTTTTCACTGTATCCGCCGGCATGCGCTGCGGTGTCAAACAGGCGCACAATAGGTATTATAACACAAAAAAATCACCCTAAGGCAGATTTGCCTCAGGCGCATCGGTGGCTGACCCTTGCCGGCTGTGAGAGGATATTTGAGGTGGACAGCAAAACGGGCGAGGGCATAGCGGATATACTCGAATACCTCCGTGAGCCGGGCGATGTGATGCCATGGGAAGAGACTGAATAAAAACTAAACACTCCTCATTACCGGACCATTCCGGCAATGGGGAGTGTTTTAGATTATATTATATTTTCTTTGTGGCTTTTGTTCAGATGCTCCTTTAATACAAGATTAATATATTGTGAAAGAGAGCGGTCACATTCTTCAGCTAAATCTTTTACTTTTTCTAAAATATCTTCATCAATTGTGATGCTTATTTTTTGTTTAAGTGGTTTCATTAAATCACCTCATAAATTATTATACTATAAAATCCGATGACATATTGATAAATCGCATAAAATAGTATAAAATACTACTAAATCGGAGTGGAGGTTTTTGAAATGGCAGAAATATGTCTGGATTGTTTTAATAAATATGTAATGAATGGTGAAAAGCCGTTAGATGAGACTGTAGCGGATTTCGGACGTGCGCTCACGAACAGGAAAGAGCTACTTAACAAGGGGCAGATATGCCTTGCCAAACGTATAGCAAATAGGCTTAAAAACATAACCGGAACCATTACCACATCGGACGGAGATGTACTTACACGGCGTGAAGCACAAGAGATGCGTGAACAGCTGCTTAGTGCGGTAGCCGTAGCGGTGAATAACAGGGAGCAAAAGGGCAATCCGGATACGCGGTATAAGTTTGTAGGTAAAACCTTTGACGGTCGTAGTATTTATAAGACGAATTATCCGGATAACACACCAAAGTCTATAAAACAACAGGATTTAATAGAAATTATCCAGAATTCGTGGGCAGAGCAGCCTATAAGATTATCGATCGTTGAAAATGGAGTTGTTAAAAATATAGAAGCAAGATTTGATCCTGACCTTAGTGATCATAGCGATTTAGCAAAAATAGCTTATGGAAACAAAAAAGGCAATGGCAGCGAAAGGCGAATAACTCTTGATCTTGGTTCAGACTTATATCAGATTGCATCTGAATCACGACATAACGGATCAAAGGCAGAGACAGGAAAAAATAACGATGCACATAAAGACGTTTCGCAATGGCATTATTTTATTACAAATGTTGTTTATAAGAATAACAGTGGGGAATATATTGACGGTCATGTTAATATAGATGTCAAACAAAAAGCAGATGGCAATTATTTTTACTCGTTTGCATTTGAAAAAGGAACTGCCCCGCAGTCTTTACTTGCTGCGGTTAGCGAAAGTAATTCGCCAACAATTCCTTCTGATCTTACCATATCACAACAAAACCCGTTTGTCAAGGAAAATATCCGATACAGCCGCGACATTAAGCGAGCGGAGCAGAATAAGAAGGACATGGCAGAGTACGGCATAAGCATAAACCAATACGCCCGTGAGCTGATGCGTGATATTGGCGTACCGGAGGAGCAGACGAACGAATATTTAGAGCTTGCGCTCAGGCACGCGGCAGGGCTTGTCAAGAACGGTCAGTCCGAAGCGGCGGTATCGGCGCTTGAACTAATAAATTTCAGTTTATAGATGTGTTTGCGGTGAGGCTCTGCTGTCCCTGCCTTGGGGCAGGGTGCCCAAAGGGCGGGTTGGGGGCTACGGCAGAGATAGATTATAGCTAAAACTGCTGATTTACAGCCATACGCTAATGTCGTAAACCCCAATCCGACCTTTTCAAGCGAAGCTTGAAAAGCCCACCTTGCCCCAGGGCAAGGACTCACGCTACCGCAGTTATAGCTTTTTGTACAATATGACGAGGCACATAAAAAAACATACCTTTTGACACCCTAATCCCTCGGGGCAAGGACAGCAGAGCTACACCGCAAACATCCCCCCGATAAACTGAAATTTACATTTTTATCATATCACACGAGCTTCACGTTATATCTGTCAAGTAAAGTATTCACCTGTACAAGAAATCCTATAAACTGAGGGCCTGCCATCAGCTGACCGAAGAATGGCTTTCCATAGTCAAATTCACCCGTTATAATGCCTTGAAGCTTTCGCTTGTCGCAAATCTCCAGTATCGGCGCGTTTGTGTCGGCTATTATATCATTTAATCTCGCTTTTACAGCCGCTTCATATACCGGATTATGTGTCTTGGGGTAGGGGCTCTTGCGGCGCAGCCGTACGTCCTCGGGCAAAATGCCCTTTGCAGCCTCACGCAGCACGTTCTTTGTTACGTTATCCTTGTTTTTCATCTCCCACGGAATGTTCCAGACGTATTCCACAAGCCTGTGGTCGCAGAACGGCACACGCACCTCAAGTCCGGATGCCATGCTCATGCGATCCTTGCGGTCAAGCAGATTTGTCATAAACCATACAATGTTAAGCCATGATATTTCCCGCCGCCGTTTTTCCTCTGTGTTATCGCCTGTATATCCGGGTGTGCGGCTGATCGACTCATCATACCGCATTCGCGAATATCCCTCAAGATCGAGCTGTCGGCGCATTGTGTCGGTAAGTATATCAGAGCGGATAGACAGATCATAGCACCACGGGAATGCGGGCGTGCTGAACGCGCGTTCGTCCCTGAACCATGGGTAACCGCCGAATATCTCGTCTGAGCATTCACCGGAGAGCACTACTGTATGATTTTTTTTCACCTCGCGGCAGAACCAGAGCAGAGAGGAATCACAGTCTGCCATGCCGGGCAGATCCTTTGCGAGCGCCGCGTCGTCTAAAAGATCAACAAGCGAGCTGTTCGGACAGATAAGATTTGTATGGTCGGTGTCAAATTCATCACGCATACGCGGCACCCACTCGCTATCGCTTGACGGTTGGAATGCCGTTTGTCGGAAGTATCTGTCATTATCCTCATAGTCAAAGGAGTATGTAGACAGCCTTTTGCCGCGCTTATTAAACTCGCGCGCCGCTATAGCGGTTATAAAGCTTGAATCAAGTCCGCCGGAGAGGAAAGTTGCTACAGGCACATCGGAGACAAGCTGCCGTTTTATCGCGTCTGTTAGCAGAAATTTTGTCTTGTCTATGGTGTATTCATAGCTGTCGGTATGTTCGCCGCTTTTCAGTGACCAGTAGCTGCCGTCACATATACCTGTACGGTTCACCGTCATGCAATATCCCGGCTTCAGCTCATGAACACCTCGATACACGCCGTTGCCGGGCGTGCGTGCCGGACTGATCGCAAACAGCTCAGAAAGTCCTGTGCTGTCAAGCTCCGGTTCAATGTCGGGATATGCGAAAAGCGCCTTTATCTCGGATGCGAACACAAGCTCGGTGTCTGTCACATAATAAAATAACGGCTTAACGCCGAAACGGTCACGACAGAGGAATACGCGCTGCCGCATACTGTCGTATATGGCAAAGGCAAAGATGCCGTTTAGCTTTCTCGCGCAATCTGCACCGTAGTGAATGTAGGCATATAACAGCACCTCGGTGTCCGAATCGGTCTTGAACTCATACCCGCGCCGCTCCAGCTCTGCGCGAAGCTCGGCGGTGTTGTACAGCTCGCCATTATATGCTATTGTGAAATCGTAGCCCTCCGACACTCTTTGCATAGGCTGTCTGCCGCGTTCGATGTCTATAACGGCGAGCCTTCTGTGAGCGAACACGGCATGCTCGCCTACCCATACGCCGCAATCATCGGGACCGCGGCTCCAGAGAGTATCAGCCATCCTTCTGCCAAGCGCCTTCTCATCACGTCCGCTTTTGATATAATTAGAGTTATATCCGATATATCCGCAAATTCCACACATAATATCACCCTCCTTAAATAGTGCTGCCAAGATAACGTATGTTTGCGGCAGCTCGTCAGCCATCGCTCGCGGTGGCTGACGAGTTTTATTCGCTTGATCTGACAACATTGCTTCCTTAAGGCTATAATATGCGTCCGGCGCTAAAGCAGTTACACATATTTACGCAACCGCTTGAGCGCAGATTTTTCCACTCTTGATACCTGAGCTTGAGATATGCCGATATCCTCCGCTACCTCCATCTGTGTCCTGCCGTTAAAAAAGCGCAGGTTAAGGATATGCTTCTCTCGCGGACTGAGATGCCGCATTGCCTCCTTTAAGGCTATGCTTTCAAGCCAGCTCGCGTCTGTGTTTTTGCTGTCCTTTATCTGATCCATGACATATACTGCCTCGCCGCCGTCGTGGTATATTGGTTCAAATAATGAGATCGGGTCTGCTATCGCGTCAAGAGCCATAACGATATCCTCGCGCGGTATGTCAAGCTCCTTTGCAAGCTCACTCACAGTAGGCTCCTTTGAGTGTGTGTTTATATATCTTTCCTTTGCCCGCAGCGCTTTATATGCTATATCCTTGAGTGAGCGGCTGACACGGATAGGACCTTCGTCACGAAGAAATCGGCGCACCTCGCCGATTATCATCGGAACGGCGTATGTCGAAAACTGTACGCCGACTGAGGTGTCAAAGTTATCAATGGATTTTATAAGACCAATACAGCCGACCTGAAAAAGGTCATCAAGATTTTCGCCTCTGTTTGCAAATCGCTGTATTACGCTCAGCACAAGGCGCAGGTTTCCGCGGATGAACTTATCGCGCGCATCCCTGTCGCCTTCTTTGATTTTTTTTAAAAGATCGTCCTTTTCCTCTTTTGATAATATCGGCAGCTCAGATGTGTTAACTCCGCAGATCTCAACCTTGTTATTCATAGCAATACCTCCGTATATTTTAAAGCCTTATGCCCGAATGCGGTCATAACGGTTATGTATTGCTATATTAAGACGTATCAGCTCATACGCGATATTTCTCGTCTGAGCCGCTTTATTATCCGCTTCTCAAGACGTGATATGTAGGACTGGGAAATGCCGAGAAGATCGGCAACCTCCTTCTGTGTTTTTATTTTTGCGCGGTCAAGACCGAACCTCATTGTCATTATCTCGCGTTCGCGTCTGCTGAGCTTTGCAAGAGCGCGTCTTAGAAGCTGTTTATCTACCTCATCCTCTATGCCGCGGTAAATGACGTCATTTTCTGTTCCCAGTATGTCCGAGAGCAGAAGCTCGTTGCCGTCCCAGTCAACATTGAGCGGCTCATCGATCGATACCTCGGAACGTCTTCCGGCATTTTTTCTGAGATACATAAGTATCTCGTTCTCTATGCAGCGGGAGGCGTATGTCGCAAGCTTTATTTTTTTATCGGTACGGAAGGTGTTTATGGATTTTATAAGCCCGATAGTTCCTATAGAGATAAGATCCTCTACATTTATACCTGTGTTTTCAAATTTTCTTGCAATATACACAACAAGCCTCAGATTGCGTTCCGTCAGCTCATCGCGGGCGGTGCTGTCGCCGTCCTCGAGACGGATCAGGAGCGCATCCTCCTCGCTTTTAGAGAGAGGAGGGGGAAGAACATCCGCGCCGCAAATATAAAATACATCCTTATCCTCGTGCTTGCTTATACATAAAAAATGCTTGGTTATACTTTTTAATAATTCCATTGCTTTCAAATTCTCCCTGTCTGAATGTCACCCGCTACGCCGCGGTATTTTCCTTTGAATTTTCTTTCAACTACGGCGAGAGCGGCGTTTGATGCGATGCCGTCAGTTATGCATTCTGCATCTTCTATTATAGGCACTGTGCCCGCTCCGCTTATCGTGCGGTAAATTGCGAAGGCCTCGGTGCTGTTTCTTAGCTCATTATAGCTGCTGTGATCAAAGAGTGTCGCAACAGCCTCCCACGCGACCATAATGACCGGACTGTCATGGTATCGGAGTAGATTGCCACTGTCGCGCAATACTGTGAGCCGGACCTCTCTGCCGCGGTAGCGGATGCTGAGCCGTATGTATCTATTCTGCGCTTTTATCAGCTTTAATGCGAGATAATAGGTAGGGTAGGCGGCAATAAATATTGCCGCGCACACAGGCTCTGATGCAAACAAAACGATACCGTCCGGCGCAAGCTCTGCATACGCGCCCATCATAGATACTGCCGCAATGGTTATACCTTCAGCGGCAAAGCACATTAGCATTAGCTGTGACACACGGCGGGCAAGACCGCCTCTGCCAAACGCAATAACGGTAAGCAGTATCAGAACACCGACGCGGAGTATATGCGGAAGGTCGAGGATCGCCTCGGCTGAGGCGAACAGCCCTCCGAGCGCGGCGGCGCCGATGAGTCTTGAATGGCGCGGAGTTATTCCGTAAAAAAAACTGTATGAATACAGCAGCAGAGCGTTGGAAAGCGAATTGATCGCAAATACCGAATCTGCATATACCGGCATATCTGATCACCAACTTTACGTTTTCTGTGTTTATATTATACTACCTGTAAAAGAAGAAATTTGTAGAACTCTGTTGTCGAAGCAGCAAAAGTGAACGACAAATTACGCATGGAAATAAAAAAGAGACGGCAAAATTGCCGTCTCACTGATTATGCAAATTAGTTAAGAATAGTTTTCTCAGTATCCTTATCAAAGAAGTGAAGATGATTAACATCAAACGCAACCTTAATAGTGTCATTAGCCTTAGCTGTTGATCTCTGGCTAACTCTTGCTGTGTACTGAATGCCGTTGATCGTGAGATAGAGATATGTCTCTGCGCCCATCATTTCAGTAACCTCTACGAATGCGGAAACAGTTGCATCCGGATTGATTGAAAGGAATGCTTCCTCGTCATGGATCTCTTCAGGTCTGATACCAAGAACGAGCTCCTTGCCGATGTACGGTGCAAGCTCAGGCTTGTTAGCCTTGCCCTCAGGAATCTTTATAGCTTCCTTACCGAATTCTGCCCAAAGTCCGTTATCCTTCTTCACAAGCTTTGCGGAGAAGAAGTTCATCTGCGGTGAACCGATGAAACCTGCAACGAATTCATTGATCGGCTTGTTATAAAGGTTTGAAGGTGTGTCGATCTGCTGAACGATACCGTCCTTCATAACAACGATCCTTGTACCCATTGTCATAGCCTCTGTCTGGTCATGTGTAACGTATATGAATGTTGTCTGAAGCTTGTTGTGAAGCTTCTTGATCTCGGTTCTCATCGCAACACGAAGCTTAGCATCGAGGTTTGAAAGCGGCTCATCCATAAGGAATACCTTAGGACTACGAACGATAGCACGACCCATCGCAACACGCTGTCTCTGACCGCCGGAGAGAGCCTTCGGCTTTCTGTCAAGAAGATGTTCGATATCAAGGATCTTAGCAGCCTCTGTAACTCTCTTCTTGATCTCATCCTTCGGAGTCTTACGAAGCTTGAGAGCGAATGCCATATTTTCAAATACTGTCATGTGCGGATAAAGAGCATAGTTCTGGAAAACCATCGCTATATCTCTGTCCTTCGGAGCAACATCGTTAACGAGCTTGCCGCCGATCCAAAGCTCACCCTCTGAGATCTCTTCAAGACCTGCGATCATACGAAGTGTTGTTGACTTACCGCAGCCTGAAGGTCCTACAAGAATAATAAATTCCTTATCAGCGATATCCATGCAAAAATCGGTAACTGCTGTTACGTTGCCTGAGTATCTTTTATAGATGTGCTTTAACTGTAAATCTGCCATAATCTGTAATACCTCTCTTATAAATTATTTTTAGGACAAAACTGCCGGTAGTATGCCGATAAGAGCAGCGGCAGCTTTCGACCTTTAATTTATATATATAATAACATATTTTTTTAGAAAATGTTAGTCTTATAATTAACAAAAATCAGGTATTTTCTTTGTATAAAGTCAACAAGTAAAAAAACAAGTCCGTTTTTTGTGCGTTTTGTATAAGAAAAAGTGCCCGAAATCCGGACACTTTTTTACTTAATAAGAAATTGTTCGTTTGGCGGGGTTCGGGGCGGCAGCCCCGAGCGGGCGCGGGCGCAGCCCGCACCCACATTCCCCCTGTTACAATATATTTGTGGGTAAAACATATCAGCCAGATATGCTTTACTCCTTCTCAATGTTTAAGCTATAATAAGAGGGTAATCGGTATGACGAAT
>JAFRDB010000005.1 GCA_017404065.1 Clostridia bacterium | reverse complement strand
GTTTATATCCGGCAGCTTGTAGGTCGTAGCGTTTGCATTTGTTCCCTTTATTGCAAGAACACCATCGGAAACCGTCGCTTCGCTATCAAGACTCCAGCTTTCGCCGGGATCACTGTCAAAGGTATAGGCTTCTACAACCGTGCCCGTTGTAAAATCATTGCTGTACACCGTTCCGCCTGTAGTGAAGTCATAATTATACAACACATCATTATCTGCTTTGGAGGTCAATGACACAGCCGCAAATGCAGAGGTCGCTACAGCAAGTGAAGCCATTACGCTTACCGTTCTTTTGATTTTCATAAAATATTTCATTCCTCTCTATATATTTTTTTGTTTTGCCGTTTTCCGCCGCAGCCCCGGTTTTAGGGTGCGGCTTTATACAATCTCGTTCATCTCATTCACTCACCTCCTTTGGTCTGCTGATGTTTTAGCGTTTTATGTGAATATGGTTTTGACTGTGGTTATTCCCCCCACCACCATGCTTCGCATGGTCCCCCGCCCCCGTAGGGGGCGGACATGGGGACGGACTTATTTAAAGTAATAGACCGACTTTATTATGCCCTGGTCGTACTGGACAAATATGCTGCCGCAGTCGCCGCCGGTCTCCGCATAGGTGCGTATATCGTTATAGCTGCCGATATATGCCTCGTCTCTGCTCTTATTTCCGGTATCAAACACGATCACCGTTCCCACCGGTGCCGCCTCGTCATATTTCTCGCCAAGCTCATACGAGATCTGTACAACACCGTCGCCCTTGTCGTATGGGTAGCCATAGGTAAACTTTGTTCCGCCGTGGTAGTAGGAGTTGAGCCATTTGAGATAACGGTCACTCTCGCCCATCACCGGCGGCTCGGAAAGGTCAAGAACACGCTCAACAACATTCACATCCCCGGTCGAGCCTGTGCCCACACGGATAAGATCACCTTTTTTCAGATGCAGCTTGCCGTAGGCTGTACCTGCGGCATAGCTTGATTCGATATAATACACCTGCTTGCCATTCGGTGAGAGCACCTCAACAGTCGGTACTACATCTCCGTCAGCATTCAAGCCGTCTGTAACCTTTGTAACAAGCAGAGCAACTGTTCCGCTATCTATCGTTTTCCCGTGGCTGCCGCGATGAACACAAAGCTTCTCCTTGCCTGCATCGGGCGTGAGCTTGTATGTTTCAAAATCGCTGTAGGTCACAGTACGGAAATACTCGCGGCAGTTTACAATGTTATACTCATTTGTATTTCCGAGACGGTTATCATCGGGTATCTGGAAAACGATACCGTCTGCATCCAGAACACCTACACCGCCCATTGTTCCGCTCTCCTTCATAACATAGCTATTCTTTGCACAGCTCACATGCAGGGTATAGTCATTTTCACCCGTACCCATGTAGGGTGTATCGACATAGTTTATCTTGCCGTCGGAATTGAGCCTGTAGGATATGAGCTGCGATGCGCCGCCGTGGTCGGTTATCGCGCCCCATGCCCTTTCTGCACTCTTGCAGCTCTTACCGTCTACCTTGACGCTTTCGGCAAGCTGATATGTGACAAATTCCTTGCCCCTTGTGTATAATCTGCAATAATAGCTTTCGTCATCGTCCTGATAAAGCTTTATCATAAACGCAAGCTGAGCGTTACTTATACTGTCGCTGCTTTGGGCAAATGCCGCCTTGCCGTATTGGTCAAGATACAGGATAACACTGTCCGACGGAGAAAAACTGATCTTCATCTTTTCGCCGTACTCGGAAACAACGTGGTATTCCTCGCCGTTTACAGTCACAAGGACCGTATCGCCGTCACTGCCGACAGTGTTTATGGTACCTGTAACCTGCACGGTGGAGACTATTATATCCACTCTGCCATTCGCGCTCTTTTTTACCGAAAGGACATTGTTTTCTGCAAGCTGCGATATTGCTATGTCATAACCGTTTATATCGGTCAGTGTGTAGCTTGAAAAATCACCCTCAAGATCAAGGATATCACCAAGCTTGTTATAGATGATCCCTTTGTCGGCATCCACTGCCGAGACGACTGCGGTCTTGACATCATCTATAAATATAAGCCGTCTGTTGCTCTCGCCCTTAAGCTGCACAAGGCGGATCGTGCCGTTATCTATTTTGAAGGTGTCAGCGTTATATTCCGCGGCAACACCGTTATAGATAACAAACGCGGTAGACGGTATCTCTACGCTTTTGCTCCTTGACCCGTCATAATAATACAGGCGCGAGGAGGTCGTTTTATCCTTATCTATATCATCGGCATTGACGATTATCTCATCCGTACTGTTTTTATGTATATAGTAATAGACTATAACAGGATCATTCTTGTCCGAATCGTCATAGTATGCGGTAACATACTGTCCCAAAACGGATGTGTCTGCAATGACACCGTCACCTATGATAAAGCTTTCGTCACCAATGTTCATGGTGGTCTGACCGACAGCCGTTTCGCCGTATATGGATGTGCCAGGTACTGAGGTTATGGTTCCCTCAATGCTCGAAATTTTGCGGTACAGCTCTAAAAGCGTATCGCCTTCGCCGGATTCAAAAACCTGCTTTGATCCGGAAAAGTCCATTGACATTGTGTTTGCATTGAGCGTATTGAACATCATCACCGCCGCGTTCGCGCGGGTCAGCAGCTCCGCGCTGCCGACATTATCGGTTATATCCGCCTTTTGCGCCGCGGCAATATATCCTGCCGGATATCCGCCGTTCTGCTCGGCTACGATGTCATACCCCAAAATGGACACCATGAGCTTATACGCATCAACAGTCCTTACATTATCGTTAAGACCAAAGGTGCGATCGTCATAACCGGAGATTATTCCGCGCTCGGTGAGCTGCGCTATTGAGCCAGCCGCCCAATGGTCACGCGGTACATCGACAAAATATGCCTTGTCGCTGTCATCCTGCTCATTAAGATTCATCATACGCGCTATGCAGACTGCAAATTCGGCGCGGGTGATGTTATTGTCCGGGCGGAAGGTATCGTCATCATAGCCGCGGATGATGCCGAAGCTTTCCATGAAGTCCACTGCCTCGTCAACCGCGCCGTCGGGGACATCCTTAAACGGATGTGCCGCGAATACCGGCGTATATACCGAAGCTGTGAGCGCTGCCGTCAAGAGTATATTTATAATTTTTTTCATCGCGCTCACCTCATTTCAACATATTAAGCACCGAATATATGACCACTGCGGTCTCGGCACGCGTCGCGCTTGCGCGCGGATCGAAGATGTTATTATCCTTGCCGTTCATTAGTCCTGCGTTATGGAGCGCAGTAACAGCCTCGACTGCGTAATCGGCAATATCCGAGAGATCCGCAAAGCTCTCCGCATCCTCGTAAGCTGTGAGCTTGTCCTTTACCGCATTATATATAAGACATGCCATATCCTGACGCGTAAGCTCCAGTCCACTGCCGAATTCCTTGTCGCCAATGCCCTGACAAATGCCGTTTTGCGCCGCTGCGATGACATACGGTGCATACCATGCGTCCGCCGCAACATCATCAAATATGCTGCTGTATTCCGCCTCGGCAATGCCGAGAGCGCCGTTTAACATCTTTATAAATTCCTCGCGCGTTACACTCCGCTCCGGAGTGTATTCGCTATCACCGGTTCCCGAAACAATGCCCCTGTTTGCAAGCGAGGTTATCGCCTCATACGCCCACGGGTATGCGTCAATATCAGAGAAGGTGATAAGCTGCGGCGGTATCTCAGATGACCGGATCGACGGTGTGTATGCTGTTCCGGTGCCGCTTTTGCTTGTCTTTACGGTCGAAACGCCGCCACCTCCACCGCCGCCGCCACCGCCTGAGCTGCCGCCCGATGAGGAGCTGCTTTGCGCCGCTGTGATAGCCGACTTAAGCTCTGAGTAACCGGTATACTGCTTGCCGGATATAGTCGAATAGGTCTTGTCGGATATACCCGCGGTGCTTATTCCCGTATAGTCTTCAAAAAGCGTAAGAACCGCTTTGATGTTACCCGAGCCGCCCGGCTTATATGCCGTATATAGTACCAAAGCTTCAACAAATCCCTTTTCAAACTCCTGCCGCGACCTGAAGCTCCGGCACGAAAGCTTTGAGGTTATCCACTTGTCCGCATCGGTGTCCGAACTAAATCTTCCGAACCAATCGAGAATATCTCTGTCGGTTATATCCTCATTCTTCAGCTCCTGCGCAAGTGAGCTTACCTTTCCCTCATTTAGGGCGGTTATGAGGCAGCAGGTGTCAAAGACAGCTGCCGCCTCCTTGCCATCCCCGGAGGAGAAATTGCCTATGGCTCCGCGCAGCAGCTCGAACAGATCCGAGCGTGATACGCTGCCGTAATATTTATTATCAAACAGAAGCACCGCCGCATTCTCTTCTGCTGCTGCCGCGAACTGCGCCTTGTCACCCTTGGCGGCAAGAAGCTTTTCAAGTGCGGCTTTGTTATCCGCCGCATTCACAAACAGAAATTCCGTTTCTGTCTGCCCTGAGCCGGAGGATATAAATAGCTTGTAGCTGCCCGTTTGTACATCCATCCTTATCTCCGCCTCGAAGCTGCCGCCTTCTCCGCTTTTCAGCTGGTCGGCATATACCCGCGGGTTTTCGTCCGGGCTGAGATAAAGAGCCTTTATATCCTTATCCGCCGGGATTATCTGCAAGGATAGATATTCATTCTCTGCGCCGCTTTCTACGGTTCCGGAAACTTTCACCGTACCCGGCACCGCAGAGCTGTCAACGGTGCAGGCGGCATACGTGTTTACGGATACTGCTGCGGCAGCTGCCGCAGCAATCGCAAGTATCAACTTTTTCATAAGATTTTCCTTTCATCCTTTATTTGATCGTTACCGCGCTTATATACGGACGCAGAGCATCGAGATCCTCCCATAGCATAAGCTTTACCTTGTCGGCATTACTTACATCTATCCCGTCAAAGCTTATCGTTGCTCCGCTCTCTATAGAGGTATTTATAAAGCTCTCGCCGTTATATACAGCCGCAAAGCCGATAACGCTATTGTCAGAGTTATCTCTGAATGTGATGAGGTTATCTATCATAGTCAATCTGTTGCACAAGCCCTGGAGATATGCGTAGGAAGCATTATCTATAAAGTTTGTATTATAGCTTCCTAAAAGTCTGCCGCTCCTTCTGTCACGGACAGACACTGTACATGTGTCACTGTCAAGATCAGCATCAAGGCGCAGCGTGTACCATTTGCCAAGCTCAAGTCCTGTTAAGAAGTTCTGCCAGTGATCCTGACACGCCACGCTTATTGTTCCGTCCGATGCGTTATAGCGGAAGTAGCCGCCGCGCGAATTTTCGTTATTGCCGCTGCCGAACTTGATATCCGCAAGATCGCAGTCGGCGCTCGGTATAGCCGCGTCTCCGTAGCCTGTGTCAAAGCACACATCGACCATAGCTGTCCACTTGCCTGAGGATACTATATCCCCGTAATATTCAAGGCTTGTCCATCCGTCCGCACCAATGACCTGAACCTTTTCACCGTTATAGTCCACCGGTCCGCTTGTCCATGCGAAATCCCAGCCGGTCTTATCGGCATTTGTGCTCCAATCAAATGCATGGTCAAAATCCTCATACGTAGAATATTTATATAAGACGCTCGCATTGCTGCCAAAGGCTGCGGTGGATGTGAGGTCTATATCTGCAAGGCTGCCTACCTTATTCCCGTTTGCATAGAAATCAAACAGAACCCCCACGCCCGGCGCTGCTGCAAGCTGCTTTAATGTCATTTTTTCAGACACCTTGATTAGATACAGCTTATCATCCGGCAGCTTGAACGAGGTCTCAAAGTGATGATTTTCATCTACTGTGAGCTGATCCATAACCACACTCTCGCGTATAGTTTTTCCGCTCTCAAACGCCATTACGGAAACATATTTATCCGCTGATGTGCCGGAAATGTTTATTATTCCGCCATCGGTTACATCTATTTTGCAATCAGGCACGACCGGTTCCTCCACCGGCTCCGGCTCCGATGCCGATTCGGGCGCATATATGAGATATTTAGGCACCGTTGTTACGGTTATGCTCGTTGAGCTTGAGCCACCGGTCGATTCAAGGTTGCCGTACATATCATAGACCCTAAGCTTATACCCCGGCTGCGCTGTAAAGGAATATGTCTTTGAGTAGCTGTTGCCGCTTGTAAACGCGACCGCGATCTGCTCACCGGCTGTGCCTGTGAAGCGGTAGTCATATATGTAATATGTCTTTTTGTTCCAAAGAACACCCTCTGTTTTCTTATCAGAGCTTTTGCCCGCGGCAGAGGCTGTTCCTAAAACACTGTTTGCAAATGCCGCTGCTGCGAAGCCCGGCTTCGCGGTCCCGTCCGATCTGAGCTGACCGAAGTACAGCTCACCGCCGGTGACCCCTGATGCTCTGTCCATTAGTGAATAGTAGAACATAGCAGATACCTTGCCGTCATCCTTCATTACCGCCTGCAGCTTTGCCACATTTGCCGCCTGTTCTGCCTCGCTGTAGGTATATGTCGTATAACCCGTCTCGGTCATCCATATAGGCTTCGTGGTATAGCCGCGCGCGTTTGACGATACATCGTAAAATGTAGATGATGCACTTTCCGGAGAGCCGCTGAAATATGTGTGATAGCTGACCGTATCCGTATAGTTCAATACACCCGCATTGACCGCCTGGCTCCAAAAGGTCGAGTTTACCGAGGATGTGGCAAAGCTGACAAGCTTATTGGAGGAATTTACCGCCTTGAGCTTTGGATATACTGCCTTTGCAAGTGCCGCATATTCCGCGCCGCCCGCGCCGTCCGCATTTGCATAATCAAGATCCGGCTCGTTCCACAGCTCGTAATCATACACTATGCCGTTAAGCTGCTGCGCAACATACTGACAATAGTTCACAAATGCCGTCCGCTGCGCGTCGGTGTTCGGGAAATGAGTTGCCGCTCCGCCATATAGCGGATTGCCGTAGGCAAGAACAAATATCACCTTTATACCGGCGTTTTTTAGCTGTCTGTAAAATTCTACCGAGCCAGCCGGCATTACACGGCTGCCCTTAGACTGTTCAATGATTATCCACTCGATCCCGTCGCGTATATAACCGACACCTGTTTTTTGTGCCGCGTTTATGATTATCTCCGCTGTTTCATTTGTCCATGCCGGAGCTTTATATACAAAGCCGTGGTTTACGCTGTAGCCCAGTGAATAGTTAAGAGCCGAGGGCTGCTTAACGCGCGTAAGGCTGTAGCTGTTCTCATATATGCTCACACTGCCGTTTTTTACTGATATGCTGAGCGTAAGATCGCCATATCCGCGTGTACCGAAAACAGGTGTATAGCTCTTTACGCTGCGCGCGTTTGCGTTTATATCAAATGTATCGGTATTTGTCCATACAGTTGAGCCAAGCGTATTATTTGTTACCGTAATACTTGTTGTGATCCCGTATACAGCATATGCCTCACGGTTTGAAGTGGTGATGTTTACGACCACATCCTCAGCCTGCGAGCAAATATTGCCTACGCTTACCCCCGAGAGGCTGACCTCTGCGCTTATCCCGCTGTCGGCAGATACCGGAGCGGTAAGAGGCGCGAGTGACAACACAACCGCCAATGCCGCAGATAATATTTTCGTTATTTTCATTTTTGCCTCCTTTGCAAGGGGTCAATCATTCAAAAACCTTTTCCGCACAAATGGGGACATACTCCTCAAAGCCGCGCCACAGGAATATTTTCACCTTGCTTGCGGTAGTATTTTTAAGAGTAAGCTCCTTTGTGAAGTCCATAACCCTCGTATCTGTTCCGTATGTAATATATGTTACATCGTTATCGGTAAGCATCATGTCCTCGTCATAATATGTCACTATAAGTGCCAGCTCCGCATCATGGCTTGTTGCGTTCCTTGCAGATACATTAACCTTGAAGCTTTGATTTTCCTTCATTCCCGAAAGATCGGTTATATCAGCTCCGTCCGGAGTTGTTACTCCTGTTATCTCGCCGATCACTTCACTTGCCGAGGCCGCGAACGGATATGATACATTTATTCCAAGCTGCATACCGTTTAACATATATATATCCTTTGATATATTTATATTATAGCTGTCTCCGCCCATAAACGGATCCTTCGGGATTATCACAAGCTCCTTGCCGCTTATGCTCACATCCGCCGGAACCAAAGCACCGTTATTCCCGGTTACTGACACATAATCTTCTATGTTGTAGCTGCTCGGCGGCTGATTAAATTCAACTATTATGCTGTCCGCATAAGGAGAAACCGTCATTGCTGTGTTCTCATCAAGCGCAGTTGCCGTATTTTCAGCAGTATATATCGCAGACGCAATATCAGGCATGATATCGGTTGAATAATCCACAGTGAAATTATCCATCAGGAAGCAACTTCCGCTCGGTATACGCACCCACATATCCAGCTTTGACAAATCACCGCTGAAGCCGGTGCTGTATGAAGCAAGCACAACGCCCGTACTGCGATTCTTCAATGACAAATCAGCTGTCGCACTGTCAAGGTCTATCACTGCAGTCATGGTATACCATGCATCCAAATCGCTGTTTATCGTTCGTTCCGACCATGTATTAATCTCTGTAACATTGAGCACACCGCTGTTATAATTGAATCTGTAGCCCGCGCGCGGAACCGAATCTATACCGACAGAGCTCGTCCAGCCTATATTCAGGAAGCAGTTTCCATCACTGCCGTTTGCACCTGCAACACCGGCAAAGTTCAGATCAATCGAGCTTTTAATAACACCGCTTGTAAGCTCACCCGTACTAAAGCTCAATTTTTTGCTGCTGCCCTGAACCTTAAGGCTGCCGGAATCTACAAAATATGTACAATCTCCGCTTATACCGGATATATTGCCGTCATCGAAATTGTATGACAGGATTCCGCTTTTAGGCTGTGTATCGACATCTAAATATCTGACTGAGATATTATTGATATAGCATTCTGCGTCATTTGGCGAGCTGAAGACTATCGAATAGCCGTTGCTTGCCTGATTTGTTCCGGAGGAAACAACTGTTCCATTGACCGTTGCAGTCCATTCACCTGTTTCAGTATTTATCGTTACCTTATCTGTTGTCGGATTGCCCGCATAGAAAATAGTTGCGTCAGGCCATGTTCTTGTATCCATCCGGTGTCCAAGCACATATTGGCTTAGTCGTGTACCTTCGCCGTCACACAGGTCTGCAAGCAGCGAAAATGCTCCGTATTCACCCGCTGCTCCGCTCCATGTCCACGATATCTCATAGGTACCCGTTTCCGCCAGATTTGGAGTATACCTAACCGCTCTGTCCCAGCCGGTCGCAAGGTGCACTCTATTATTTTCCTCATCGATTTCAGAGCCATCTCTGAGCAAAGTCCATAGAGATCCTGTATTCGCTCCGACTTTTGTGACTGTGATATCAGTGATATAGCACGCTGCGTCATTTGGCGAACTGAACACTATAGAATAGCCGTTGCTCGTATAATTTGTTCCGGAGGATACAACTGTTCCATTGACAGTTGCTGTCCATTCACCTGTTTCAGTATTTATCGTTACCTTATCCGTTGTCGGATTTCCTGCCTTGAAAATTGTAGCATCGGGCCATGTTTGTGCATCCATACGATGACCAAGCACATATTGGCTTAACCGTGTACCCTCGCCATCGCATAGATCTGCAAGCAGTGAAAACGCTCCGTATTCACCCGCTGCTCCGCTCCATGTCCACGATATCTCATAGGTACCCGTTTCCGCCAGATTTGGAGTATACCTAACCGCTCTGTCCCAGCCGGTCGCAAGGTGCACACTGTTGTTTTCCTCATCGATTTCAGAGCCGTCTCTGAGCATAGTCCATACAGAGCTTTCCGGCTCCTGCTCCTGCCCTGCCTTTTGTATGCTTAAATTATCTATGTAGTGCTGATAATTGTTGCCTACGGCGTAAAATCTCAACGACAGCCCGCTTAATGAGCTCATAGTTCCGCTTTCGACGGTCTGATCGTTTACATATATCGTAAATGTATTTGTGCTTGTGTCTATATGTATTCTGTCCTCGGAGGTGTTGCCGCTTATGCTTATACTCTTACCATAAATATTATTGGTTCCGCCGTGGTAATAATTTTTACCGCTGAATGCAGTATTAAACCACGCTGTTGTCTCCGTTGCATCAGTCGACCAGTCCCATGTAATATCATACTCTGAGTTCGCGTCTAATGTCGGAATAGCAAGCTCCGCATTTATTACACTGCCCCAGTTTTCACCGGATGTATGGTTCCGGATCTTTAATTTACCGTCAACTACCCCTGTGTCCTGCGTAAAGGTCCAGCCGTCAGTGTTTCCGTCATCAAATGTATAGGTTATATCTGACGACGCCGCAGCTCCTGTTGAAAAAAACGCCATCGAACACAGCATTGAAGCCGCAGTCAAAAGTGATATCATTTTTTTTATTTTCTTCATATATCCTCCTTCATCAGTTTCCCGGCTTCTCTAAGATAAGCCTTGTAAATTCGCTTGAATTTTTATGTATGCCTATGCCCCACGCAAGCTCTTCTATGCCCTTACGCTCTGCACCGTCGGCATCATTTAAGACTATGTTAAAGCCGAGATCGTAATAATCCTTTATCTCCTCCGGCTTCATAATAAGTCCCGACCACGGGATCTTCAGCTCATAGATAGTATGACCGTCATCACGCCGCACTATCTCGGCTTCTACTCCCTCCCATACGTCATTATTCGCTGCTGTACTGCTCCAGCGCCACATATCAACGCCGTCTGCGGTCAGTCCCGCGCCGGTTTCGGTAAACTCGGTAACATATACCGAGTTCGGGTCGGTTATTCCGAACTGGACACTGTCGCCGCGCCACAGCTCAACATCTTTGAAGTTCTGCGAAAATTTATCATCGGTAATATCAAAGAGCGCATAGAAGTGATCCTCGTCCCACATGAGCCGTATATCTGCACTAAGATCCTCGTCACCCATAAAGCTTTCATTCTTGTTCAGTATCGTAGCGTTCTGCATGCCCATTGAAAGAACCGTTCCCGTCCATTCGTTTTCACCTATAATACCGTCAATTTTTGGCTTGCTATGCGCATAGGTCGCAACGGCAAAGTTTATCTTTTCATTATAAGTGTATTTCTTGTCGCCCTCAATATCAAGTATCGCCATGAGGTCGGTCGTTTTTTTCTTTACCATTTCCGGGAAGTGTATCTTTATTATCGCGCTTTCACCGCCCTTCAGCTCCCTGAATTCGCCTGCCTTGCAGTATGTCCTGAAGTCGTCCGGATCGGCTATTGCGACTGTACCTGAAACGACTCTTGAGAAGGCGTTGTTCTTTATCTCTATCACCGCCTGCCAGCGGTTAAGATTTGAAAAGTCATAGGGCTTTGCAGTTATCTTTACATCAAACGTATCGTCAAGGATCTTTGCATAATTACTGCCTATATAAAATATATTCCCCTTGTCGTCTGCGACTCTTACTTCGGTTATACATTCCTCTGCCTCCTCAGCGGTAGTGACATCCGTCGCTACCCTTGCGGTGCCGTTTACAAAGCCCGCGTTTTCCGAAACCGTTCCGCCCGTGCCGCAGCTTGCCGAAACCCTCCAGCTTTCTGACGCATCGGGACAGGATATCTCAAGCTCTACTCTGTCGCCCTGTACCGCCGTTACATTCGTGTTGCTCACGGCTATGGTAGGCTCTGTAAATTCTATCTCACCAAGCGTCGTCTTAAGATAGCACGGCTCATCAGTAAGCATTATGTTTATAACTCCGTTATATGGCTTCACAATACCCTGCTCATTGCCGTACATATCATATACTGATACGGGAACATCCGATCTGAACGATGTGAGCCGCCGTTTGTCGTAGCACCATGCCGTGTATATCAGCGAGCCGTCTTTTTTCTGATACTTTACTATATGTGAGCTGTCATCCGGATTGTACTGCTCAATAAACCTTGCATTCGCAAGCATTTTATTCATATTTGCCGACGCAAGATACGCCGGCTTTGCCGCAAACGGGACTACAGCGTACTGATCAGTCTCGGTCATTCCGAAAGCGCATTCTGAGGCGCTGCGTGTTTCCTTTACATCGCTGAAATTATACTGCATGAATGTGTCGGCAAGATCCAACGCATCCATATATATCGGTGCGCGGACATGCCATGCCGCAAGATCGGAATATGTGTGATACATCGTCGGCGTTGGCGCATAGCTATCAAACACCGTATACCAGCCAAGCTCTGTTACCCAGATAGGAACCGGCTCACCGTAATTCTTCATTAGATCCTTTATCGCGCCCAAGCGCCGCGCTATGTTGGATTCGGGTGCCGCTGCATGATTGTACGGATGTATCGAAAGATAATCCATCGCTTGCAAGCCGCCCTCATCAAGCACCGTTCCAAGCCATGTGAGATTATCCGCCTCAGCTATAGCGCCGCCAACGATCTTTATGTTCGGGTCCATCGCCCGCAATGCCTTTGAGGTCTCAATTAGAAGTCGTCTGTAATCCTCCGGCGGTCGCGAGGTCGTGTTAAAACCCGAGCCCTCAAGATCGTATTCGTTCCAGATCTCAACGGTGTCTACACCAAGCGGGTGAAGCTCACTGTACATAAAGGTTGCGTATCTTACATACGCCGCTATTCCCTCATCAGTGTACGGAGGTCCGCCCTGATCATAAAACCGGTTTCCGAACGAGAATATGGGCATAAACTTAACGCCCCGGTCGGTAAGTGCCTTAACATAATGCTTTGCCGCCGCCGGTATCTCCAGCTCGCCCTTTATCTTTTCAACACTCTTCCACTCTATTCCTCCGCGTTCCCAGCCTATGCCGGCATCCGCCTTGAGCTGCGCTATTTCCGTAAGCCGGTCAAGGTCGACCGGGTTTGTAGCGACAAGTCCGGTACGGTCACGCATATCATGCGCGTTGGTACCGAACATAAGATTGCGCTCGCCACCCGTACATTTATTTACAACAGAAAACCGGTATTCCTCTGTTATAGGCTCGCATACGCCGTCATCTATCTTCACGCGCAGCTGACCTGTATCGAAAACGCCTGTGCGGAAGGTTACCTTCTTTTTATATTCCTCTCCGCCCGATATTGTTACGGTCTCATCCTCAGAGTAACATTCACCGTGACGGTCGGTATCGGCAGTATAGCTTACCTTTACGGTCCTATTCTCCGCCGCGTTGTTCTTTAGCGTTACATCGAACACCTCATCCTCATCGCCTGAAAACATATTTCCCAGGCATGCTGTTTTTACCTTTGATGTGACGGGCTGCTCCTCTATGCTGAGATCGTCTATATAAATAGCACCGTCTTTTTTTGACCATGTCTGGAACACAAAATATTCTATGTTTTTAACATCCACCCACGGTTCCATGTGCGCCTGACGAAACTGACGAAAGTCCTGCGTTCTCTTAAGTCCCTCCGGACTTGTGATAGTGAAGGTCAGATAGTCCGAATCAAGGTCAAGCACAGTGTCAACATCATACCATTCACCCTCGGTATATTTCATCATCTCCGCACCGCTCGGCTCCGTCGCCCAGCTTGCGCTTGAGGTTGAGCCTGCATATACGCTGCCGCCCTCAAAGAATGCCAGCGAATACGGTACATTGTTATTAACGAACGAGATGTTCCCGGAAAGACCGTTGTTCATACATATTGAAAACTTCATATGGATCCTGCCCGACACCCTGCCGTTTGTATAGACCCGCATCATGGTATTGTCATCAGTCTGTCGCAGTCCTATCTCACATACCTTGCCATGCTCTCCGCCGACATCCTTGATGTCAAGAAGGTTTGTGCCGGAGCCTTCACTGTATGCAGTCATAAGCTCCGCTTTTGAGCTGTAGCTCTCAAAATCATCATAAAGAGTGAAGCCCGCGGGTTTTTCAGCCGCCATTATCGGGAGCATAGGCATAAGCGATATGCTCAAAACTCCAGCTAAAATCTTTTTGTTCATTACATCACCCCTTAAGTCCGCTCATATTAAGGCCTCCGGTAATGTGCCTTGACAGAAGCGCATAAATGAGCAGAGGCGGTATGATCGCAAGCATCGTCACCATCATCACCTCATTGTCCATCAGCTTAAGCCCTGCGCCGTTCGTTATCTGATACAGCAGCACCGAAATTGGCTCCTTCGGCGTTGAGCCGAGTATAAGATACGGCCACATAAAGTTGCTCCATGAGCCGATTATGCTGAATATTGAAACAACCACCAGTATCGGCTTTGAAAGCGGCATGATTATTTTGAAAAACACATTCAAATTTGAGCATCCGTCTATACGCGCCGCATCTATATAATCCATCGGTATGCCGTTAAAGAAATTTCTGAACAGCAGGATATTGAATGCGTTGCAGCCCGCCATCAGCCAGAGCGGAAGATAACTCCCGCGCAGATTTATATGTATGATCGGCATATCTATAAATGTCATGTACAGCGGAGCCATGCTTATGCCCGGGAGTAACATTGACCAGAATATGACTGTTTCAAGCAATGCCGAGCCCTTCGGCTTTATCCTTGAAAGAACATAGCCCGCAAGTCCGTTAAATACAATGTCAAACGCCCAACAGCCGACTATGACTATCAGCGTGTTTGTGAAATATTTTACAAAGTTCACTCTTCCCATAAGCGTTTTGACTCTGTCTAAATCAAAAGCTTTAGGCAGTATATCCGGCGGTATCTTATACATCTCCTCCGGCGTTTTAAATGCTGAAAGGAATACCCATATTATCGGGAAAAGACATATCGCCGAAAGTAAGAGCAGGAAAATGAACATACACGCGTAAGCTATTCTTACGCCGGGGCTTTTCAGATCCTGAAAATTGAATAACCCTTCGGTCTTGTTCCTAAATTGTTTCATCCCCATGCCCTCCTTAATCATTTATTTTTTTGTCCATCCTAAAATAGACAAATGTCAGTCCTATCAGCAGAAGGAATGTAACCACTCCCAACGCCATGGACTTATCAAACTGTCCGTACTTGAACGCGTATAAATAGTTTGTCAGTCCTATTGACAGCGTTGCCCCGTTCGGACCGCCTCCTGTCATTACCAGCGGCTGCTCCGTTACCTGGAATACTCCTATTATCTGTCTTATAATACTCAGCGCAAGTATTCCGTACATGTGCGGGAGCATGACCGTCTTTATTCTCATAAACACGCCCGCGCCGTCAAGCCGTGCCGCCTCGTAGAGACTCTGATCCACGCCCTGCAGTGATGCCAAAAATATCACGACCGTCGCACCGAAGCCCTGCCATGTCATCGCTATTATTATAAGAGGTATAGCAAGCTGTGTATTGCTCAACCAATCCATAGGCGCAATGCCTATAAAATACCTGAACATATTGAGCAAGCCTCCCGCGCCATCGGCATATATGAATTTCCATATAAGGTAGTTGGCAATGCCAGGTATGATTACCGGCAGATATGTAACCACCTTGAAAAAGCCCTTTGTCTTTATCATCTCATTTATCATCACCGCTACGATAAACGGGAGCGGGAAGCCTATGATAAGCGACCAGAACACATACTGTACCGTGTTCCACAGAGTTTTTAAGAAATTCGTGTCCGTCAGAACATCTACAAAGTTCTTTGTTCCCACAAACTCAACCGGCTCAAAGCCCTTGAGCTTGAAGAAAGAATATCCGAACGCTATGACTATCGGTCTCCACACGATAAGCACGAACATTAATACCGTGGGCAATATCAAAGTCCAACCGGATATATTCTTTTTTATAAATGATTTAATGTTTATGTTCTTTTTATTTTTTAATGAAGCTTTAGCCATTGCCCTTACCTATCAGTTCATTTTATCGAGATGATTTTTCTGAAAGTCATTTACCGCTGTCTTTGTCAAGGAATCTATGTTTGCATCCTTATCTGTGATCACGGCTTGTATAACGCCGTCAAGCACTGCATAAAGCTGTTGGCAACATGCCGACTCCTCAGGCCTTAAAGTAACATCCTTAAATCCCGCATAATCCTCATAGTTTGCCATATCTACATTTGCGTATTCCGCCGCTATCTCTTCGTATTTTTTATTGCGCTCCTCGCTGAGCCAAACCGTGAAGAACTCCTTCGGAAAAACTACGCCGCCGTCGGATATAGTCGTTTCAAAATTGGATCGGAGCATCGCTTCGGTATCTTTATCGATCACGGGGGTCCTACCCTTGAACATGAGCCACTTTATAGCCGCATCATGCTGTTTATCTGTATTTGCAGCACTGAATATCGTAATTCCGCCGCCCATCTGAGCATATCTTCCCGCGCTATCGCCGGGTACACGCGCAAAGTATACATCATCTTTATTCATGCCGTACTTGGATACAAGAGTGTTAACGATATCAGGGCTCGCCAGCGTCATAGCAGCCTGACCTATACCGAATATTTTTCTCTGCTCCTCAATATTGATAACCTTGTTATCAGGAAGAGCATCATATTTCCACTTCATATCCTTAACATACTGTATCGCCTCCTTGAACTGCGGAGTGTCAAACACAGCCTTCCAGCTTCCGTCGCTTTGCTGCTCTTCAAATTCTACTCCCTTACTCCATGCAATGTTCATGAATACCCAGCCGCCGCCGTTCTCGGTCGTCGGCAATACAAATCCGGCTTTGCCTGTCTTTTCCTTAATTATCTTTGAGTATTCGGCAAGCTCAGCATATGTTTGAGGAATCTTAGGCGTTCCATTAGCTTCTACAAGCCCCGCCTCTTTGAAAAGCTTCTTATTGATCACAAGCCCTATCGCATATGCCTCCTTCGGAAAACCAAATACTCGTCCATTCTTATCAGATGCGATCTCAAGAACATCCGGATTGAGCTGGTCGAACAAGCCATTTTCCTTCAAAGCATCAGTAACATCAGCTGCATATCCGGATTTTATGATCTGATCCATTTCCGTAAAGAATGTATCAAGAGTTTCCGGAAGCTGCCCGGAGCTTGCCATAACATTGAATGTCTTTGTGTCATAGCCGAAAGCATTCCCCTTTATCTCTATATCCGGGTGAAGCTTTTCAAATTCCGCTACTTCTTTGTCAAGTTTTTCAATGACAGCCGGATCCGCTGTTTCCGCTGCCCAGTTCCCTATCTCGACCTTTATCTTTCCGTCATCTTTTTTTGTTCCGCAACCGGCGATCCCCAGCAGCATACTTGCTGCGAGCACCGAACATAACATACTCTTCATTTTCATCATCTTCATTCCTTTCTGTTACTGTCATTAAAGCCTTTAATACCTGCTTTTTTGTAATTATATTTTACTATATCCAAATTCTTTTATCAAGTAACAATTAAAGGATTTGTAACAAGAATTATCCTTGCTAAGTAACATTTCATGCTTTTGTAACATATAGTGACCTTTTGTAGAAAAAACTCGATTTTTTCCTTGACAGCACGCAAAAATTGTGGTACAGTTTAATCAAAACAGAGCGGAAAGGAGTAAGAAATATGCGTAAGCTTATCCAACATATGAAGCGTAGAAATATTTTCACCGAAACGCTTGCGTTTATAGCTATACCCGCTGTTTTTGTCATTCTAATTCTTATTGTAACAGTTTTTATTTACAGCAATAGCTATAAGAACATGATCAAGAGCTCCTGTCTGTCCACGCTTGAAACCTTTTGCAGTCAGCAGGAAAGCTCTATGCAGAATATTTCACACTCAATAAGCGTTCTTTCCGAAAACAAGCGCTTTGTTGATACCATAGACGGCGACCTGACATCTCTCGCTGATATTACCTATATACAAAAGATCCTCCGAAAAATAAAACTCAACCACTCCTGCATAGATAGCATAAGCGTATTCGAGCGAGACTCTATGCAGGTCTATACTAATAATAATGTATATTCTGCTGTTGAATATTTTTCAAGCATATACTCTTATGATGATTATTCATTACAATATTGGCAGAGATATCGTTCACCGTTTTCCGAGAAAGCATTTCTTGCTCCTTGCAGTGTTACCGCTACCGATGAGCAAAAGCACATCATACCTGTAGTTTTTACGAGGATAGGTGATAAATATATTAAGAATATTGTTATTATCAATATTGATATAGATAATATTACCGCTTTATATGACAGCTATAAAGTTTCTGATAGCACAAAATTACTATTAATAAATAAGAAAACACATAGGATGTTCGGCAAGGATGACTTTTACGAAGCCGAAGATGAATTCTACGACAAGCTGCCAAAAGAAAATGCCGGTTCTTTTGATTATAAAATAGATGGTACCGATCGGTTAATATTATCTTATACTCCAAGATATTCGATTCTCGGCTACATCTATGTGTCAGTCATTCCATACAGCGATATAAATACAGCCTCACTAAAATTAACACGCCATCTTTTAGTCATGATCCTATTTTCGCTTATTGTTCTTGTGATAATTATCGCTTTCATGACAAAAAAAGCATACTACCCGTTTGTCAGAATAACTAATCTGCTGGGCAATGACAACAAGCCGGAGGATTTTGAGGATATATACCGTTCGATCGCTGATGTTCTGTCAGATAAAGCAAAGCTATCGGCAGAGCTTGACGATACTCTACCGATCATAGAGGAGCAGTATCTTATACATCTTCTAAACTCGAGCTCGCATTATTATAGCAACAAGCAGTTTAACGACAAGATTTCATTTGATTATGATTTCTTCTGTAGCATAATTATACGCTTCCAACCGAAGAAGTCATTTTATGAAAAATATAGTCATTTCGAGGAAAACGCCCTTGAGGGAAGCTTGTTCGGCATCATTCGCCATGAGTTTGCGTCTCATTTTAAGACCTATATAATTCCAAGTGATGAGCATACCTTATATATTCTCTTGAATCTACAAAGAACCAACGTTGAGCCGGAGATCCATGAGATCATAAACCGTCTTGAGGAGCTGCTTGCCAACGATAAAGAGGATCTGACACTAACTGTTGCTTACGGTACAATAAACGAAGGGCTTGATGGTCTTAAACAATCCCATAAAACAGCGCTTGAGACCCTTTCCGGCACAAAATGGATCAATAATCTTCATGTTAAGATTGATGAGGAGATGTCTCACAGACAGTCACTGCAATTTTCGCAAACTGACGAACGCACGGTTTATAATCATCTTCTCGTGGGTAATATTGATTCGGCACTGGCAATAATAGAAGATATAATTCAGTGCAACACACAGTTGAATATCTCAACAAACGAGATCATACAGCTTTATGTAAGCATTTTTAATATTATTTTTAAGGTCATGCGTCAAAAAAATATAGAGTATGACGAAAATAATATAGGCGATATCGGCATCATAAGCGACATAATCTCACACAACAATGATGAGATCCACAATATTATGATAACGCTTTTGGATAAGCTCCACAAATATATCAAGACAAACAAAGTGGATATAGGTGCAATTCTTGAATATATCCAAAAGAATTATACACAAAATGAATCCTTGGAAAGCATTGCCGAGCACTTTGGAGTATCTGCATCTTATCTTTCGCGTTTGATAAAAAAGACAACCTCGCAGACCTTCACAGACTATGTCAACACTCTGAGGATCGATGAAGCAAAACGCCTGCTTGCAACAACGAACAACAGCATTGCAGATATTTACACGCAGCTCGGATTTAACAACCGCAACACCTTTATCCGCCTGTTTAAACAGCTTGTAGGCACCACCCCAAGCGAATACAGAGCAAGATTTCGGGAGTAGCTTCAAGATAATCATTGCTGTATCGTTACCATATATTTGTCGGAATATAACAAGCACAGACATTGAGTTCAAAAAATGGTTGACAGCAGGTAGCGATTGTGGTAAAATAACTATGATACAGAGATCCGGAGACGTATCAAAATAAACTTATGTTTGTTTTGGTGCGTCTTTTATTTTTAATAGAAAGAGGTGCATTATGTATAATTTCTTTGTTGACGGCGATTTAATATTCATCCTGCGCATGGTTTTGGCGGCGATCTGCGGAGGCTTTCTCGGTTATGAACGCAAGCATAGGGGCAAAAGTGCAGGTATAAGAACTCATCTTGTAGTTGCGGTGGCATCCGCTTTGATGATGATTATTTCAAAATACGGCTTCAGCGATATGGAAAGTGTTGCTGTCGATTATAGGCTTGATCCGTCAAGAATAGCGGCAGGGATAGTGTCCGGTGTGGGCTTCCTCGGTGCGGGAATGATATTCATACGACGCAAAACGCCGCAGGGATTGACTACCGCAGCCGGTATATGGGCAACCTCCGGCATCGGTATGGCGATCGGTGCGGGGATGTATGTTGTAGGAATCGCCGCAACGGTTATCATATATTTTGCACAATTAATTCTACATAGAATGCCAAAACAAGATAAAACAAAAAATGACTTGGACGGGAGCGATGATGATGTATGATGTTGTTATTATAGGTGCAGGAGTTGTAGGCGGTATGCTTGCAAGAACGCTTTCCGCGTATGACCTGAAGATCTGCATTCTTGAGAAGGAAAACGATGTGGCGATGGGCGCATCAAAGGCTAATTCCGGGATCGTACACGCCGGCTTTGATGCAAAGGAGAATTCTCTTAAAGCAAAACTCAATGTGCGCGGTGCAGAGCTTATGCCGCAGATCGCAGAGGAGCTTGGGGTTAAATATAAAAACAACGGCTCACTCGTTGTAGGTTTTAACGATGAGGATGTTAAGACTATAAAAGAGCTGTACGATCGCGGATGTAAAAACGGAGTCAGACGGCTCAGGATAATTGATCAGGACGAGCTGCATGAGCTTGAGCCGAATATTTCAGATAAGGCTATATGCGCGCTGCACGCACCGACCGGAGCGATAATATGCCCGTATGAGCTGACTATTGCTGCCATAGGCAATGCCATGGACAACGGAGCAGAGTTGAAATTAAATTTTGAGGTCAAAAAGATACAGGAGCATGACGGATACTGGGAAATCGCCTCGGATAAAGACACTGTAATGTCACATTATGTTGTAAATGCAGCAGGTCAGTATTCAGATGCTGTAGCAAAAATCATCGGCGATAACTCTTTTACCGTTCATCCACGGAAAGGCGAATATATCCTGCTTGACAAAGAATGCGGAGGGCTGGTTTCACATACTGTTTTCAGAACACCGACTGCTATGGGTAAGGGTATACTCGTATCCCCCACTGTTGACGGCAATCTGCTCGTTGGTCCTACATCAGAGGATATATCAGATAAAGATGAGACCTCTACAACTATTGAAGGGTTTAGAAAGCTTTTTGATGCGGACACTGTTAAGAATATACCGTTTAACAAGACAATTACTTCTTTTTGCGGCCTGCGCTCTGTTGGTAGCACAGGCGATTTTATAATCTCCTCCATTAAGCGAGGGTTCATAAGTGCCGGAGGGATCGAATCACCCGGTCTCTCCGCCTCCCCCGCTATTGCGGAAGAGATCATAGACATGCTTGGAGTTCATGGACTTGTACTTTGCAAAAAGAATGACTACAATCCGTACAGGCGCACCGCGCACTGGTTCAGGGAAGCGTCTGTGGCAGCCAAGAATGCAACGATAGCACAAAACCATGCCTACGGCAGAGTTATATGCCGTTGCGAGACAGTTACCGAAGGTGAAATAATAGAAGCGATACATACAAATCCCGGAGCGCGTGATCTTGACGGGATAAAGCGCCGTACTCGCGCACAGATGGGAAGATGTCAGGGCGGCTTTTGTATGCCGGCTATTATGCGGATATTATCACGCGAGCTTGATATACCTTATGAGAGCATCTCAAAATCGGGCGGAGGCTCGGATGTTATATGCGGCAGAACAAAGGAGACTCTATAATGACAGACTTGGTAATAATCGGCGGCGGTCCTGCCGGAATGAGCGCGGCGTTGGCTGCTTATGAGAGCGGTATCAGAGATATACTTATACTTGAGCGTGACGCGGCATTGGGCGGAATACTTCAGCAATGCATACACAACGGATTTGGTCTGCATAAATTCGGTCAAGAGCTCACCGGTCCGGAATATGCATGGAAGTATGAAAAGCGTGTACATGAGCTTGGCATACCGTATAAGCTGAATACAATGGTTTTAGATATTACATATAACAAGGTTATAACCGCGACAAACGCAGAGGATGGTATGTTTGAAATAAAAGCTAAAGCGATCATCCTTGCTATGGGATGTCGTGAACGTCCAAAGGGCGCACTGAATATCGCAGGTACCCGTCCCGCGGGTATCTATAGCGCAGGAACAGCGCAGAAGCTTGTAAATATCGAAGGATATATGCCCGGCAAGAATGTCGTCATTTTAGGTTCGGGAGATATCGGACTTATAATGGCGCGTCGTATGACGCTGGAAGGCGCTAAGGTTCAAGCTGTATGCGAGCTTATGCCATATTCAGGCGGACTTGCGCGGAATATAGAGCAATGCCTTAACGATTTTAATATTCCGCTTAAGCTCAGCCATACCGTTATAGAGATACATGGTAAAGAAAGGCTTTCAGGTGTCACGATTGCAAAGGTGGATGACAGGCGTAAGCCGATAATGAGTACAGCAGAATATATTCCCTGTGACACTCTGTTATTATCCGTTGGACTTATACCGGAAAATGAACTGTCAAAATCTGCAGACATAGAGCTATCATCAGTCACGGGAGGTGCGGTAGTGGATCAGGACAGGCAAACATCTGTAAGCGGAATATTTGCATGCGGAAATGTACTGCATGTGCACGATCTTGTTGATTTTGTTTCAGACGAAGCTGAGATAGCCGGAAAATGCGCGGCAGAATATATAAACGGCGAAAAATGCAGTAATATATCGGTAAATTTGAAAACAGACGGCAGAATACGCTATACTGTCCCTCAGCGCATCACACAGAAAAAAGATATAACCGTATATTTCAGAGTATCAGATGTATTCAGAAATGTACGGATCAACATAAAAAACGGAGATAAAACTGTTTTTTCAAAGAAAAAGAACAAGGTTGCGCCGGGAGAAATGGAAAGCATACAACTGAAAGCCGAGCTGCTTGATGGCGTATCTGAACTGAATTTAGAGCTTGAGGAGGTGTAGTAAATGACCAGAGAGCTTACCTGTATAGTGTGCCCTATGGGATGCGGATTGAAGGTCGAGTTAGATAACGACAAGATCGTTTCAGTTAGCGGCAACACCTGTCCGCGCGGTAAACAGTATGCTATCAATGAATGCACTGATCCGCAAAGGACTGTTACAACCACCATGCGATGTGATGGCGGCGTTGTCTCGGTCAAAACTGACCATACAATATCAAAGGATAAAATATTTGAATGCATGACAATAATAAATTCTTATTTTGCCCCCTTGCCTATTCATATCGGAGATGTTATAATAAAGGATATATTCGGAGCAAACATAGTTGCTACACAGAACAAGGAGGCAGCATGGACGATAAACTAAAGAACAAACGGCTGTTTCTCTTAGATATGGACGGGACTATTTATCTCGGTAACGATTTGTTTGACGGGACACTTGATTTTCTTGAATATGTAAAAAAAATCGGCGGCAGATATATATTCCTTACAAACAACTCTTCAAAAAGTGTTGACAAATACATAGAAAAGCTTGCTTCACTTGGCATAGATGCTGATGAAAACAATTTTTTCACATCAACCAACGCAACGATAATGTATTTTGAAAAGCATTCGTATAAAAAGATATATGCGCTTGGAACGCAGTCGTTTAAAGACCAATTAAAAATAGCCGGACTGAATATAACCGACAGACTTGAGGATGATATTGACTGCTTATGTATGGGCTTTGACACGGAGCTTACTTTTCAGAAGCTTGAGGATGCATGTATTCTGCTCGGAAGAGATATTGACTATATCGCTACCAATCCGGATTGGGTATGCCCCACCTCGTATGGCTATGTACCAGACTGCGGCTCTGTAAGTGAAATGCTGTACAACGCGACAAAGCGCAGACCATACTTTATCGGTAAGCCGCGCCCGGATATTGCTTTGCTTGCAATGAGTAAGGCGGGCTATTCAGCGGACGAGACAGCCATAATCGGTGACAGGCTTTACACCGACATTGCTTGCGGCGTAAATGCTGGTATAAGCACGATTTTTGTGCTCAGTGGCGAGGGTACTATGGATGATGTGATAAACGGCGAGACAAAGCCGGAGTATATTTATCATAATATCCAAGAATTATATAATGAATTGTCGGAGGTGCAAAAGTGAGTATCAAACTTATAGCATTCGATCTTGATGGAACATTGACACAACACAAAACGAAGTTATCACCAGAACACCGAGAGCTTTTGTTCAGGCTCAAAGAAAAACATAAGCTGCTTATGGTCGGTGCAGGTCAGTGTGTGAGGATATTTGAACAAATGGAGCATTTCCCGATCGATATAGTAGGTAACTACGGTATGCAATATACAAAATATAACAGCAGCACCGATAGCTTAAATTTGATATATGATATCAAAGCTGAATGTAACAGAGCTGGATGCGAAGAAAAAATAACGATGCTGCGCCAAAGGTATGGATATACGGACTATTCAGGAGATAATGTTGAATATCATTCATCCGGCTGTATTACCTTCCCTTTGCTTGGCACAACAGCTACACAGGCAGACAAGCTTGCGTTCGATCCTGACAGGACTAAACGACGCGCGTTTTATGAAGATGTTGTAAATACTTTTCCTGAATACAATGTGTTTGTCGGCGGTTCATCCTCATTTGATATGGCGCCGAAGCCTTATAACAAGTATTATGCGCTCGATAAATACTGCAAGGGGCTTGGTATAACTCATAATGAGACCGTATTTGTCGGTGATGATTACGGGCTCGGCGGAAATGATGAGAGTGTATATAAATCGGATTTCGGGTTTATAAAGGTTGACGATTACAGGCAGTTTCATGACTGTATAAAGCATTTGCTTTAAGGAGGGCTTTATGGATATACAAGGCTTATTAAACGGCAGAGAATGTGAATGCGGCAGAACACATAGGTGTGAAATAAAGCATGTTATAATCGAGGATAATGCAATAGCAAGAGTCGGCGAGCTTGCCGGTGCGTATAAGCACATATTGCTTGTTGCTGATAACAACACTTATCCGATTTGCGGTGACTCTGTCAAGGATCAGATCAAGGATAAATGCGAAAATGTGCTTATTTACAAGTCAGAAGGGCTGCTTGTCCCGAATGAGTCGGCGATAGATAAGATGCAGCAGCTTCTTACCGATAATACTGACTTAATTATCGGTATAGGCTCGGGTGTGATTCAGGATCTCTGCAAGTATGTCAGCTTCTATGCAAAGCTGCCGTATCATATTATCGCAACCGCGCCATCAATGGACGGCTATGCATCTGCAGGAGCAGCAATGATAACAGGAAATATGAAGGTCACGTACAGTGCGCATGTACCTGAAGCGATTATTGCTGATGTCAGCATACTGAAAAATGCTCCTATGGATATGATCCGTTCCGGATATGGTGATATCCTCGGCAAATTTTCCTGCCTTAACGACTGGAAGCTTTCCCATGTTGTTAATAACGAATATCTTTGCGATTATGTCTATGATCTTACATACGATATGCTGCAAAGGACAAAGGATCTCGGCAAAAAACTCCAGGAGCGCGATCCCGATGCTATAAAAACACTTACCGAAGCGCTTATCGGTGTTGGTGTTGCAATGGCGTATATGGGCAACTCTCGCCCGGCTTCGGGCAGCGAGCATCATCTTTCACACTTCTTTGAGGTAACAGGTATAATGAATAAAGAGCCGTATTTTATGCATGGCACAGACGTCGCTTTTTCGACTGTTTATACTCAACAACTGCGTGAAGAATTGGTAAAGGTCAATGCTCCCGAACAGCGGTCACAGTTTGACGAAAAAACATGGTCTACAGAGATACGCAAGATATATTCTGCCGCTGCAGAAGGTGTTATAGAGCTGCAAAAGAAACAGGGATGGTATAACAAGGACTATATCCGTATTTATAAAGAAAAATGGGATGATATCGTCAATGTATTAAAGGATGCTCCAAGCTCAGATATGCTTATCAGGTATCTTGAAAGTGTTGGTCTTGATATATCTGATTTTGAAAAGACCTACGGCAAAGAGAAGATACAGAATGCACTGTGGTTTGCAAAGGATCTCAAGGATAGGTATTCGGTTCTTTGGTTGTACTATTGCTTATTCTATGAACAGGAGGATCGATGATGAATAACATAATAGCGGCTATACGGACAGAAGATGATTTCGATACTGCTTTGCATTCACGCGCGGATATATTCTTTGATCTGTCACCTGACATTTTCACGCTCGGCTATGAGGTCAAACAAGCGCATAAGTATAACAAGAAGCTCTATATACACATAGACCTCGCAAAAGGTATTGCAAGCGATAAGCATGGTCTTATGTATGTAAAGGAGTTGGGTGTTGACGGAATAATCAGCACTCGCACACATACTATCAAGATCGCACGTGAAAACGGTTTAAAAACCGTTCAGCGCTTTTTTGTGGTCGATTCTCATTTTGTCGATACAACGCTTGATGCAGTTTCCGCTTCAAGACCCGATATGATAGAGATAATGCCGGGCATAGTAACAAAGGTCATAGCGAGGCTGAAATCAAAGCTTAATACTCCGCTCATAGCCGGTGGACTGATTGAAACAAGCGCCGAAGCCCAGGCAGCAATTTCAGCCGGAGCTTCTGCAGTGTCTACAGGGGCAAAGGAGTTGTGGAGCTCTACGCTATAAGCTAAAAAATAATAACGGCTGCAGTCTGAAGTGACTGCAGCCGTTATTGCATTATCCGTTTACTCTATCTTTTAATGCCTTACCCGCCTTGAATGCCGCAACAGTAGCTGCTGCAACCTTTATCGCCTCACCGGTTCTCGGGTTCTTTGCTGTTCTTTCCGCTCTCTTCTTTGTCTTGAAGGTGCCGAAGCCAACAAGTGAAATCGTGTCGCCCTTTGCCAGTGCTTCCGTTATAGCCTCAGTCGTTGCCTTGAGTGCCTTCGCTGCATCAGCCCTTGATAAGCCGGACTTTTCGGCTATAGCAGCTACCAATTCTTGCTTTTTCATAGTTGGTCTCCTTTGTAATTTTATATTTATTCCCAACAGGAATATTATAGTTATAGTACAATATAACCTTGTGTTTGTCAAGAGCTTTTTAAAATCGATATAATACTACATTCGAAAGTTTTTTCATTGACCATTTCAAATTCACAAACACAACATTGTAAGGTCACATATTTTTAAACCATACCTCAAGTATTTTCCATAAAGCATCTTCACATTCCTTCGGAGTGTAGTGTTCCGGGAAATACTTCCGCAGTCTGTCGTATTGTAATATTACCTTCCCATTGTCGTTTCGCTCCTTTTCTAATATAATATCTGCTATTATTTCTTCCGAAATATTCCCGTCAAGATAATACCTCTTTAGCTTTATTGCCTGCTTCAAGCTGAGACCGCAACACTCACAGTCAAGAACGTCATTAATTATCACTTGATTTCGTACATCGACATACGACAGCTCTGCGCCCGCCATTACAAGGATGAGTTTCATGTCTACTTTATCCAAAAGTTGATATATTAGCTCTGTAAGCCTTATATACCGTTGCACCTGTCTGCCACTTTCACCAAATGCCTCTCCTGCATAATCAGCACTTTCCAGCTTCCCGACAATTTGTCGGGAAGCTGATTTTTTTCCTTGATGTTTCATGGCATCAAGCTTCAGTTTATACGCATAAGCCTTTTCGCTCGAAAGTATGTTTTCCCTGTACAGGTTACTGTCAACAAGGAGTGCGCCGCTTCATCGTCATTGAGCTTTGTTACAACGGCAGGGATAGTGTCTATCCCCGCCCTCTCGCAGGCTCGTTTTCTGCGATGACCGGATATTATCTCATACCTTCCGTCCACTACAGTTCTTACGATTATCGGCACAAGCACGCCTACTGTTCTGACACTTTCGCACAGCTCGTCCATAGCCTCATCATCAAGCACCTTATATGGATGGTCTGAAAAATCGACAAGCTTATCAATACTTATCATTACAATATTGCTTTCCATAATATATCACCCATCGTGACATATTACCGTATAATTGAGGTGTTATCAATAGAATACATGTAGAAATATAGAGGATAACTTTGTGCATATCAGCTGTTTTGAATGATATGAATAATTCAATTACAATATGGAATAATATGATTATATAAAACCATAATAAGGAGCGATAAAATATGTTAGTACCACGATTATTGGAAGACAGCTTTTTCGGAGATTTTCCGTTTGGAAGCCTAAATCATTTCGGTCATTCCAATTCTCTTATGAAAACCGATGTTAAAGAAACCGACAGCGGATATGAGCTTGCTATTGATATGCCCGGCATCAAAAAGGACGCTGTCAAAGTTGAGCTTAAAGACGGGTATATTACCGTAAGTGCAGAAGCAAATTACAGCAACTATGATAATGACACTGACGGTCGATATATCCGCCGCGAAAGGCATTACGGCTCATGTAGCCGCAGCTTTTATGTCGGTGAAGCTGTTACCCAAGATGAGATCAACGCATCATTTAATGACGGTGTTCTGAAGCTGACAGTTCCGAAAAAGCACGAGCTTTCGGAGAGTCATAACTATATACCGATAAAATAAAAACTCTGCTGCAGGGACACCATTATTCCTGCGGCTTATACATATACAATTATTTACAAAACATTTTCCAATCGGCAATGAAACCTTATGTTTCTTTAGAACTAACACATATTCGACAGCATTTTCATACAATTAACCGAAACCATATTTTAGGCGATTTAGGGGGTACATACAGTTAATCGAAATTACTTCGCAGGGGGGTAAACCATTAATCGAAATGATTTAGGGGGGGACCCCATTGCCGCGCACACAAACTTAAAAATCGGCTATTTTGAGTTGTAAAAAACATGTCCGAACACGCTAAAACCGCAGCAGTGCTGCGGTTTTGCATTGTATCAAATTCGTGATACGATTATGGTACGCCCGGCGGGACTCGAACCAAAAGCTATAAACCCTCCTGATATGGTACAACTACATAATTATATGACTATTATGATTATATGACTATTATGGATATACATCATGCCACTCAAAACTGGACACTCTATATTGAATACGGTGTAGAGAAAACGATTACTTTCCATTTTGGTCTTTTCCAACTACCATAGCATTATTTTCAAACTTTTCTTTGGCTATCTATCAGTATATAAACATATATTACCCAAAAATATTATTGAAAACAATTATTAAAAATTAATTTTACATATTTCAAATAATTATTTCACTTATTTTGTAAAGAAAATTCAAAAAAAACATTGACAAATTTCACAAAGTATTGTATAATTACAACCAGAAAGGAATGATGAAAATGAAAAAACCACAAGCAAGTTTAACTCCATTCGGAAAAAAGCTTAAGATTTTCCGAATAGAAAGAGGGGAAATTATATATGATATGGCTCAGAAATTAGGTGTCAGTAGTTCATACATTTCAGCTATAGAAACCGGTAAACGAAAAATACCAGAAACCTTTTTAAGTAAATTGCAACAGTGTTATAAGCTGAATTCTTCTGAGTATGAATCTTTTAAGCAAGCTGCTGAAAAATCAATTTCATCAATAACTATGAATTTTAATACAGCTTCAGACGCACAAAAGGATCTAGCCTTATCTTTTGCAAAAAAATTTGACCGTTTGGATAAAAAAACAATTGAAGAAATCAATCAGCTCATGAAACGGAGGTAATTCAAAATGAGCAGTGCAAAGCTTTCTGCACTTCCAAGTTGTAGAAAAAACATAAGAAATGAAGTATACAAAATTAAACAAAAACTCGGTTTAACACAGCAGCTTTACATCGATATTATTAAGTTTATTGAGCTAGTACTACCAAAAATAGATCCTGAATTCTATATTGAAATTGTGCCGAATTCATATTTCAAAGATCGATGTGCAGAAGCATGTCCTTCAGATCATGTTATAAGAGTTATCGAGTGCGTGTATATTAAAGCACGCAATGGAAATTGGCATTATCGTATGATTATGGCTCATGAATTAGGACATTATCTTATGCATAGTGATCAAAAAATATGTTTTGCTTATACTGTCAACAAGAACTACAACATCGAGCACCAAGCAAATATTTTCTCCACTGAATTCCTAATATCATACGACTTTGCAAAAAATCATTCAGTTAAAGAGATTTCAAAGCGATGCGGTGTTCCTTATAAAGAGGCTCATAAATACAAAAAATATATCACATTAGAGTACAAGCATAGTAAATATGCCAACCATAGAGCCAAAAGAAAGAAAAAAGCCAGCAATTACAAAAGAAAAGCCGGCTCTTATTATCAATGATAAAAACAATCAGTAAAGTTGAGTCTACCATGATAATTATAATTGACATTTATATTATATCACAAAAGACTCGACTTTGCAAGATGTTTTTATAAAAAAAATCTTGCAAAGGAGGTGTTTTCATGCATTATTTACAATGCAGAGATCGTAAGCCAAAATATTACATATTTCGCGCTTCATATGTCAAAAATGGCGTAAAATATTATGCCCGTAATTATGGCAAACGTGCATTTATTATCCCTATTTATTAAAAGACGGCGGCAAAATTCTGCTCATGAGTTTTGTAGCCATTAATAAATAACCACTAGCCGAGGCATCGCCTCGGCTAAACTTATTTAATCCCCATACACTCCTAATAAAGATAGAAGCACAAAAACTTTTACTCTATTGATATTCCGACTCTTAAAAATTATATATCCAGGCATATGGAAATAGTTCAATGTAGCTAATTTGCTGAATACTTCGCACGAGATTGAGTATTGCTACTAATAAAGTTGTATACTTCCATTCTTTGCTGAATTATCCATAACATTCGGAAGAACCTCAAGCATTTTCGATAGGGATAGCTCCTCCAAATTGTTTCGTAATATATTAAAGCTTGTCATATATTTCAAGGGTCCTTTATGCAATGGCTGTTATTTCATCATTCGGAAGTCTTTTTAGTGTTCTGCGTCTTGCGATCTCCAGATAATCGCTCCAATTAAAATTGGTAAGCTTGGTGGTTTTATCCCAATAGCGTATGAAATGTCCGTTAAATGTAACATTAACGCCAGTACTGTCATCTTCTATATCAGCATACTTGCCGATATATTCCAGAGGAACAGAATACTTCTTAATAATCTTTCATAGTATATTGTTATCTTTAGTGTGCAGATTACATAGTAATTCTGTAATATAATACAACAAAAAATTTCCATAAAGCCCCATTTTGCACCCACCCTTCCGACGAAAAGTTAAAATGTTAAACTTTTTAACTTTTTGTCTACCTTTCGTTAAAAGGTATGCAACACGGTATTTCGGCAATAAAAAAAGCCTGCGGATCGCTGCCTCAGGACGGGTAATAAATTCTTTATAACCGCTTGAAATGGCTTCATTACACGGTTTTTCGTAATGTGTAATTGTATCAACTATACGCTTTCAATGGACGATCATATCCACAAGCCCGCAAGCCTTGTTTGTGATTTTACACAGATTACCGATACGGTAAGAGCCGCGCTTGACCGCAGACAATTCCAGCCGGTACTGGCTGTTTAATATATATTTATTCAGCAAAAGGGGGCTGCCACCTGCGGTCCCCTAAAACTGTACGGACTTCAAATATACCAAAACAGTTTTGCATGGGTGTGCATGATTTAACGATTGCTCTATAATTTAACGAATGCCCTATAATTTAACGATTGCCATATAGTTTAACGATTGCAATATAGGGGTGTGCAAATTGTATCACGATTAGACACCTTTGCCAAAGCCCACGGCACTGGCGAAACAGTGCCGTGTTTTTTGTGGCTTTTTTTTGGAGACGAAATCCGCGGTGTACAGGTTCAAGTCCGGTCCCTCGCACATTCAAGAAAATCGCGTAGCTGTGCTGCTTTTGAGTGTCAAGAGAACCGTCCGAGACCACTGAAAAAGTCTCTGTTTTGCGAATGAATTGTGTTGAATTACTTAAATAAGCGCAAGAAACCACAATATATTGTGCATCTAAGGTGAACCCTTTATAAAATGTGAACTTTTTCAGCAATCTTAAACCGTCCCTTTGACATCTAAGCAGATCTTCAGAATGAGGATCAGAATAAAGGAGATCGACATGGAAACTAAAGATAAAGATCATATAGGAATCGAAGCAGACAACATAAGGGCTACGACACGTGGGCGTGTCGTTTACCTCATTCTTGAGACCAGATAATAAAAGTCAAGAGCTAAAATGAAAAAATATAAATTTTTTTCATGAACAAAAAATGACATGGCAAACAAAGCAGACATATTCAAATATTTTACATCTGCTTTGATGAATGGAATAATAAAAACGCT
>JAFRDB010000004.1 GCA_017404065.1 Clostridia bacterium | reverse complement strand
TTCTTCAAATAAATTCTGTCGGTTTATCCCTCGAAATATAATATGGTACATTCCTGATTTACTGATTATTCTCGCCGGTCTGCTCATTTTTATCACCCTGAATATATTAACATGTTTTTGTCAATGTGTCAATAACAAATGCGACAAAAACGGCACGTCCCCACGTCACGTCCCCTAAGGAGAAAAGCACAATTCGTAGTGATAATCAGGAGAGTGAGGTGTTATCCTTTGCACGATATCTGGAATCCGTGGCATGGCTGCAAAAAATGCAGTGAAGGATGCCAAAACTGCTATATGTACTTTCTTGATAAAATGAGAGACAAGAACGGAGCTGAAATATACAAGACAAAAGCGGGATTCAAATATCCGCTTTCAAAACACCGCAACGGCCAGTACAAAGTCAAAAGCGGCGAGATGCTTCGTGTCTGCATGACATCTGATTTCTTTTTGGAGGAGGCCGACGCTTGGCGTGACGATGCCTGGGATATTATCAAAAAGCGTCCTGATGTGAAACTCTTTCTTCTCACAAAGCGACCTGAGCGAGTGGCAGAGCATCTTCCTCCAGATTGGGGAGAAGGTTGGGAAAATGTTATGTTTAATGTTAGCTGCGAAAATCAGCGCAGAGCAGATGAGCGCATTCCGATACTTCTTAAACTTCCTTTTAAACATAAGGGAATTATGTGCGCTCCGTTCATAGGTGCAGTAAGCATCAAGAAATACCTTGCAAGCGGTCAGATAGAGCAGGTACTGTGTGACGGCGAAAACTACGGCGGGTCACGCCCCTGCCATTATGAGTGGGTAAAGGCACTTCATGATGAATGTTCAGAATATAATGTTACTTTTGTATTTTGCGGTACAGGCAGGTGCTTTGTAAAGGATGGCAGAACATATCATCTTGAAGGAAGTGTGCAGAGCGAACAGGCTTATAAATCCGGCCTGAGTTTTCAAGGGAAACATATCGATTATATACTAACTGACGAATACGGGAATCGCATTTCGGAGGATGATATGTATAAGCCGTATTTTGGCGAAAAATGTCAATGCTGCGGGATGCGTATTGCTTGTAACGGCTGCAGCAAATGCGGAAAATGCATTGACCCATTATCGCGAAAAAAACTAATTGTTGTAGTAAAAAAACTTTTACTGCGGTAAAAAAACGATTACTTCAGTAGAAAAACGATTACTGTGCAAGCTGCCGACCGATAAGCCGTAAACAAAGAAAAAAACAGAGAAAATCCGGCAACGATTTTTAAACGTGAACCGCTGAAAATGGCTTGTTTATGCGAAAACAAGCACAAAAAAATCATCGGCCACTTTGTATCAAAGTTGACCGACGATTATGGTGCCGATGACCGGGGTCGAACCTGTTATACCGGCATGTTTGCTGCTGTAACATCAACACGGCACTGCAATATGCAGTGCCGTGGGTTTGGTGCCGATGACCGGGGTCGAACCGGTACGGGAAGTTACTCCCACGGGATTTTAAGTCCCGGGCGTCTGCCAATTCCGCCACATCGGCTTATTCACAACGGATATATTATACAATATTTCTTCAGCTTTGTCAATCCCTTTTTATTTTTTTAAGGATATGTGTATAAAACTGATCACAATCAATCCAACTTCCGCTCTGCTGATCGCGATCAGTTTTACACAACATTATTCGATCTCAAACTCAGCCGAGCTTCTTTTCTATAAGCTTTGCCAAAGCTTCTGCCTTCTGCTGCAGCACAGCCTTATCCTTACCCTCTATCATTACGCGAACGAGAGGCTCTGTTCCGGACGGTCTTATAAGCACTCTGCCCTCACCGGCAAAAGCTACCTCTAACTTTTCGCACTCGGTCTTTATCTCCGGATCCTCAAGATAGCTATGCTTGTTCTCATCCTTGACCCTGGCGTTAACAAGCACCTGCGGCAGCACCTCAACTATAGATGCAAGCTCTGATGCCTTTTTGCCTGTCATTTTGAGCACTCGCAAAAACTGCAGCGCACTCACCAATCCATCGCCTGTAGTGTTATAGTCAAGGAATATAACATGTCCGGACTGCTCGCCGCCGAGAGAATAGCCCTTCTCAAGCATTTCCTCAAGCACATATCTGTCTCCGACCTTTGTGCGCGGAATGTTGATTCCCATCTTATCTCCGGCTATAAAGAGCCCCAGATTACTCATGACCGTTGCAACAAGAGTGTTCTTTTTCAGTGTGCCGCAATCCTTCATATACTGCGCACATACCGCCATGACCTGATCGCCGTCTATAAGATTTCCCTTTTCGTCAACGGCAAGCATTCTGTCAGCGTCACCGTCAAACGCGATGCCTATATCCGCGCCAATCGATGTAACATACGCCTGTAAGCTCTCCATGTGCGTCGAGCCGCACTTGTAGTTTATGTTAACGCCGTCCGGCGTATTGTGTATAGCCTCAACGTTTGCCCCAAGCTTATTGAGAGCGCGGAACGCTGTCTGATAGCTTGCGCCGTTTGCGCAGTCCACAGCTATCTTCATACCTCTCAGGTCACAGTCTATTGTTGAACACGCAAATGCAACATAATCCTCAAGCGCATTATGGTTCGTCATTACATAGCCTACCTTACCGTGTGTAGGCAGCTCACCCAGGCTGCGCTCGCCCTTTATATACGCCTCGATCTCGTCCTCAACCGCATCTGACAGCTTGTAGCCCTCCGAGTTAAAGAACTTTATACCATTGTATTCACAAGGGTTGTGCGATGCGGAGATGACAACGCCTGCATCCGCCTTATATTTGCGTGTGAGATATGCCACTGCCGGAGTTGGGATCACACCCAACGGTATGACCTTTGCTCCCACACTACACATTCCGGCTGTAAGCGCTGCCTCCAGCATATCACCGGACTTTCTCGTATCCTTACCTATAATGATACGCGGACGATGATATGTGTTTCTTGTAAGCACGTAAGCGCCACACTGCCCCACCTTGAATGCAAGGTCTGCGGTAAGGTCAACGTTAGCCACTCCTCTTATTCCGTCTGTTCCAAACATTCTTGCCATAATCATTTCTCCTTTCTACGCCGTTTGTTGCTTCGCAACACGGCTATCGAATGACTTTCAGTCATTCGATTCACCTTTCTACGCCGTTTGTTGCTTTGCAACACGGCTATCGAATGACTTTCAGTCATTCGATTCACTTTTCCACGCCGCTTGTTGCTTCGCAACTCGGCTATCGAATGACTTTCAGTCATTCGATTCAAC
>JAFRDB010000034.1 GCA_017404065.1 Clostridia bacterium | reverse complement strand
ACAGCCGGCTTATCAAACCCCTCTTCAATTTCAGACGCTACGACATTAAAACCGTTATCTGTTAATATCTCGGCAATCCTTGTTTTAATATCTTTTTCAGTTATCATTTTTACCTCACAATATTGCTGCATATTAAACCTTCAAATCGCTTGTCAGATCATCTATCATTTTCTGCGCCTCACCGCTGAACCGTGACCGAGCCTCGGATATGGATTTTTCAAGCATATGCACACCCTCAACCCTGCCGCCGGATTTAATGCCGCGCGCCGAACGCTGTATGCGGTTGAGCTTTCTGCCGCGTTCACGTGTACGCCCGCCGCGCACTATCTCATGCCCAAGCTCTATGAGGTGACCATGCGGAGCGGTAGTCTGTTCTCGCACAACGCGCACCTTGCCGCCCTTATACAGCTTTACCTTTTTGAGCCTCCATGAATTGCGCAGCTTACGCGTTCGCACAGGCGTTAACGATTTGACCTTTTTATTAACCTGCTGTCCCTCTGCCATAAGCAGAGCGTCCGCTTGGTTCGGATACCGTTTCTCACACCGCTTGAATGCTTTTTCAAGCTCGTCAAACCCGAACACATCAACTGTCCTTGCCATAATTATCACGCTCACTCGCAACTATTCGGAGTTCTGTATTACGTTCGCCGATATTCAGGACCGATACGATATTAAATATCCTGCCGTTATACATGATTTTCATATTGCTCGTTATATTGTCAAAATATCGTGTAGTTACGGTATATGTAGTCTCTGCCCGGAGCTTCTGCGACTCGTCATACTCGCGCCCGGTAGTCGGCGATACATTCGCCCATACCTCATAAGACTTTAAGTCCAGCTGATGCGCGTACGGATCACCATTGATATATTTAATGACCGCATTGCCTTTATAGTCATCGGTGATGTATATTTCATCAGTATTATTGAGCTTTATATTGTTGTTAACACCGGGCTTATACGGTATCCATACCGGCACAGTTTCCTTCATACTGTTGAGCTTCTTATCAATCGGCTTTAAGAATATGATCCTATGCCGCAGTCTTGAAAAGTCCATTCAGCTTCACCCTTCCAATTACGCATTACGAATTCCGAATTCCGCATTAAAACGCCGCCTTTCTGTACGGCCGGAGCAGGAAATAGAACACATCGGGTATGCTCTCCTTTGTACCGTCCCTGTGCTCGAAGAAATACCCGATGCAGATAAGCATCGCCTGCTTATAGCTCTCCGGCAGCTCGTCCGGCAATGATAGGCGCGTGTAGTTTTCGCACATCTCGGACGCAAGAAGGATGAGTATATTCAGATACCCATCCTCCGCGTCTGTATCAAGCCGCAGGTATTCCTTCACCTCATCAAGCGTCAGCATCCTCAGACTCCGCTTTCTTTTTGGTTCGTGCCGCGGTCTTTATCTCCTCGGCATATCCGGCTTTTATGAGGTCTTTCGCTATATCCGGCTTCGTGTCAACCGTTTCACCCTCGGCATAGCTGAAATCCAAGCCGGAGCATGAGGTCAATATCTTAATATTCATTTACTGTCCCTCTTTCTTTGATTGCAGCGCAGAAACACAGCAACATCCATACTGTATTTCTGCATTCTGCATTATTAATTCTCAATTATTACGATGCTTTCATCTGTAATGTCTTTACCGCCTCCGGAAGTATGAGCTTACCGTCAAGCCTCTGGAACACACGGAACCCGACCTGACCGGTTTTTGCATACAGCTCGCTAAGTCTCTGGAAGGTTCTGCCCTGACGGTCAGCGATCCAGTAATACGACAGATCTCCGAATAGCAGTATCTTCCTGCCCGCGCCGATCTCCGGCATATGCTGTGATGTGAGGATCGGACGGTTCAGGATAGTATCGGGCTGTCCCGCCTGCAGTCCCGGCTGCCATACATACTGACCGGTGTTATCCTTGAGCTTGCGGATAGCCTTTACGGTAGAATCGTTTGCGATAAACTGCGCGTTCTTTCTGTACGGTGTGCGCAGACTGTGATAAAGGTCTATCACCTCATCAGCCGTAATTGCCGTTGTACTTGCCGCAGTTATGCCCGTCTCGCCTGTTGTAAGGAGTCCTGTCGGCTTGCCTGTGCCGTTACCGTTAATGAACGCATCCTCCTCGGCTGTTGCCATGCGTCGCACGAACTCGGATGCGATATATGTCTCAAGATTGAATGCGCTGTCGTTTAAAAGCTCCTCCGATACCTTTATGATCGTTGCAAGCTTATGCGCTCCGAGCGTTACTACGCCGAACGCGTCATCGCTCTCGGTATACTCAGCCTCCTCATCCGTCCATGCCGCCGCACCGTGTGACGCTACAACGGGTATTTTCCTGTCGCCGCTCTCGGTTGTGATGATGGTAGCGTACCCGCGGATGATGTTTTCATCATGGAGCTTATCAATAAGCTGACGCTCGAACTCATCCGGCACTAAAAAACCACCCTCGGAGTCCGTGCCGATCTGGAGCGCGTCCTTTGCCGCGAACGAGAATTTATTTCTCATTACATCCCAGAACGCTGCCTTGTACGCATCGCTTGCCCTGCCTGTCTTTGTATCCGATGCAGGCTTGGGCGTGTTCTTAACCGGCTCGGTCGTCGGCGCGGCCATCTCCTTATCAATAGCCTCCTGCCGCTCAAGGATATCGATTTCCTTCTTGATAGCGACAATGTCCGCCTCCATCTTCTCATATTCCTCCACATCCTTTGCCGTAAGCAAACCGTTATTGTCGCGCTTTGCGCTGTCGAGGAACTTCTTTGCCTGCTCCCACAGATCAGCCCTCTTCTTTCTAAGCTCTGTTATCTTACTCATAATTTTATGTCCCCTTTCATTTTAATAAATTTAGCCTTTTCTCAAACTGTGCCGCGTCTGCGCCCGTTTCCTTCGGCGCTATCGGCTTCAGCTTCTTTTTCATAGCTGCTATGGTATTTGTTACCATAGCAGTCTTATCAAATACCATATTCCCGGCATCCTTTTCATCATCTTCATCCGTATAAAGGATTCGGTCACAGAATCCGAGGTCGTGCGCTGCGTTGGCATTCATCCATGTTTCCGAGTCCATAAGATGCGATATCTTGCTGCGTGACAGACCTGTCTTTAGCTGATATGCGTTTATGATCGATTCCTTGACTTCGTTCAAGAACTCTATGCCCTGCTCCAATTCCGACGCCTCGCCAAACAGCATCATTGACGGGTTATGCACCATCAACATACTTGTCGGTGACATCTCCATCATATCACCCGCCATAGCTATAACAGACGCGGCAGATGCCGCTATGCCGTTTATCTTGACCGTGACCTTGCCGTTATGCTCCTTTAAAGCTGTGTATATCTCACTTGCCGCGAAGCAGTCGCCGCCGGGCGAGCAGATAAAAACAGTTATATCACCCTTACACCGATCAAGCTCGTCCCTGAACATTTTAGGTGTTATCTCATCGTTATACCAGGACTCTGACGCTATAACGCCATTTAAAAAAAGCACATTCTCTGTGCTTTCCTCATCCTCGCCTATTTTGTTTTTTACCGTTTTGAACTTCCAAAACTTATCCACTTATTTCACCCTCTCCTTCCATCTCAACATAATAACTTACTCAACATAGTTTTTACCTGCGCTGCCTATGTCTATCATATTTCCGTTACATAAATACCTGTTGCCTCCCAGCTCGTCCGGGATAAGGTTCATGTCCTCTAATTCTCTTACATCATTAGGGGACATAAAACCATTCTGTATACCTATTGCATAGCCGCTCATACGGCTTTGGAACGCTCCTCTCAACAGTCCGTCAACATTGAACTTTACAAATATTTTTTTCTGTTCTTCCTCGGATAACAGCTGCTGAAATATACTCTGCTCTATTCGTACAAGCCACGGTCTTATGGTGTTTGTGACGAACTCCAAGCTTTGATGTTCAATATTGTTGAATGAGCTTTTATCAAGGTCTGCTATCATGTGCGGCGGGACACGGAATATACGGCAGATCTCGTTCACCTGAAACTTCCGTGTTTCTAAAAACTGTGCTTCGTGCGGGTTTATGGAGATAGGATTGAAATGCATATTTTCCTCCAAGACTGCCACACGGTGCGCGTTTCCGCTACCACCGTATGCCGCATTCCATGCTGCCCGTACCTTTTCAGGCTCCTTAAGTACACCCGGATGCTCAAGTACGCCACTCGGGGTTCCGGAGTTTGAGAAAAAAGATGAGCCGTATTCCTCCGCGGCTATTGAAAGTCCGACAGCGTTCTTTGCCATAGCTATAGGCGAATGACCGATCAGCCCGTCAAAGCCCAGCCCTACTATATGCAGTATATCATCCTTGCCGAATACAATAGTACCCTGCTTATCAGAGGTGTATGTGTAATACAGTCTCCCGTCCGCCGCGCGATCTACAGTCATCTTATCCGGCAGCAATGGGTACAAAGCAATGACCTCGCCCCTGCCGTTTCTTATGATCTGTGAGTATGAGTTGCCCCATAGCAGAAGGTGCATCATCATTACCTCGCGCAAGATGAAACTGTTCATTTCGGGGTTCGGTATATCGTGCAAAAGCCTATACAGCGGATGCTCGTATACCTTTTCCTTGCCGCTTTCTGTATATTCATATACATGCAGTGGCAGGCTCGCCACCGTTTCTGATATGATTCTGACACAAGCGTACACCGCTGTTGTCTGAAGCGCCGTCCGCTCCGTTACGCTCTTGCCCGACCATGCCCTGCCGAACGAGAAATACCTTCCGCCGCCGATGCTGTCGCCGATGTGGTTTTGCGGCCTGTCTCTTGATTTAAAAATGGATTTTAATATTTTCATACACCCCTCCGGTATTACAAAAGCGTCCTTATCCGAGTGACTTTGATTCAACGGTTTTAATATTCAGCTAAATATTCCGCAGCTAAAGCCATACAGCTATAAGTCTCAACCTGTTCCCATGCACCTTCATCATTTTGGATTGCAATGCCAAAGCTGTCATGTTCAAGATTTTCATAGGATGAATATCCAAGCCGGTAGATTTTAAACACCGTACCATCCTTTTTCATAGTAACCTTACAGCCTTGACCGCTTTCATTGCGGATGCGTCTGAACAATTCCTCGATTATCCTGCCATATTTGTTATACAGCTCTCGCTCCTTAATTACATTTATTTGTTTCATAGCACTCAACTCCCTATTTTTGAGTACATATTACCTTCATATACGAGATATATCAATACGATTATCGCACAATATATTCATCTTATTTTTGTACACATTATATCCTAAAAAATAATCATCCGTCTTTGATCATAAACACTCGTCTTAGGCGCGTTCTGATTACGCACACATCTGTCGAGTGCCATTATAGTTGCAACAATGCCGTCTATCTTTTCCGTAGATTTAGCCTTTGTCGGCTTGATGTTCTCCGCAGCGTCCGTTTCGACCACGACATTACCCGCCATCCAGTGCAGTACTGGGTTGCCGCCGTGCGCTATCCTGCCCTCAAGCAGGAGCTTATAAAACTCCTTTGTAGGCGGTGACATATCCTTCATGCCCTGCCCCATCGGAACCATAGTGAGGCCTTCATTCTCAAGGTTCTGTATCATCTGCGTTGCGTTCCATCGGTCAACACCGATTTCCTTTATATTAAATCTCTTACCAAGCTCGCAGATTGTTTTTTCAATAAAATCATAGTGTATAACATTCCCCTCGGTAACATTTATATACCCCTGCCTACGCCATACGTCATATGGTACATGGTCGCGGCGCACACGCAGCTCAAGCGTGTCCTCCGGCAGCCAGAAGTATGGAAGAATATAGTACGGCTCGGATTCATGCTCCGGCGGGAATATAAGGACAAATGCCGTTATGTCCGATGTGGATGAAAGGTCAAGTCCGCCGTAGCATTCTCTGCCGAAGAGATAATTCTCGCTTGCAGATGTATTTCCTTTATCATATATATGCTCCGGTATCCAGCATACCGTGCTGTTTACCCATGTATTAAGCCGGAGCTGACGGAATACATTTTCCTCCGCCGGGTTCTGCAGAGCCTCCTGATACGCTTCCCTTACCCGGTCTATTTTTATGGTATACCCAAGCGATGGATTTGCTTTGTACCAGTTCGCCTCGTTATGCCAGTCATCCTCAAGCTCAAGCCCGTATACGACAGGATAAAATGTCGGATCAAGCTTTCTGCCCGATAATATATCCTTCGCCTTTGTGTGAAGCTCATAGCAAATTGAGTTCCTGTCCGTTCCGGCTGTCGTTATGATAAAGAACAGCGGCTGCTCACGCGCATCGCCGGAGCCTTTGGTGAGTACATCATAGAGCTTGCGGTTCGGCTGGGCATGAAGCTCATCGAATACAAGCCCCGAAACATTCAGACCGTGCTTTGTGCCAACCTCCGCTGACAGCACCTGATAAAATCCCGCATTTGAATAATTAACGACTCGCTTCGTTGCCGCCATTATTTTTGACCGTTTCATAAGCGCCGGTGACATCTTAACCATCTGGTTTGCTACTTCAAAAACGATTGATGCCTGCTGTCTGTCCGCTGCCGCACCATATACCTCCGCCGACGGCTCACCATCAGCATACAGCATATACAATGCGACCGCCGCCGCAAGCTCGCTTTTTCCGTTCTTCTTGCCTATCTCGACATAAGCCGTATGAAATTGCCGTGTTCCGTCTGCTTTTACTATGCCGAATATATCCCGTATTATCTTCTCCTGCCACGGCAAGAGCCAGAACCGCGACCTCGCCCATCTGCCTTTGGTATGGCGCAGGTTCTCTATGAACCTCACAGCTCTGTCTGCTTTATCCTTATCGTAATGCGAGGTCGAAAGCATAAACGGTGACGGTGTATAGTTTTCAAGCTTGGGATAGTCCTGCGGTCTTGCCTCCATTATATGCCTCCACTAAAATCGCATTTGAAAAGGGCACGGAATCTATCCATGCCCTTCGGTATATATTCTGTATTTCTTTACAGATGCAGGACTCTGTCCTGAATTTCCTGTGTACGTCCCTGGTTCCAGAACTGTGTTCCTATATATCCGCAGGTGCGTCTCGCCACATACAGCGTGTCCTCGTTACGGTTGCCACAGTTTGGGCACTCCCATACAAGCTTGCCCTCGCCGTTGGTTTTTATCAGTATCTCTCCGTCATACCCGCACTCGGCGCAGTAGTCGGATTTAGTATTCAGCTCTGCGTATATTATGTTATCATATATGAACTTCATTACCGACAACACAGCATCTACATTATTCTGCAGATCCGGTACCTCTACATAGCTGATCGCGCCGCCCGGTGACAGCTTCTGAAAATCACTCTCAAACTTCAGCTTGCTGAACGCGTCGATCTCTTCAGTAACATGAACATGATAGCTGTTTGTGATATAGTTCTTATCGGTGACGCCATCTATTATTCCGAACCGTCTCTGGAGACACTTCGCAAACTTATATGTAGTTGACTCCATCGGTGTACCGTATACAGAGTAGCTTATATTCTCAGCCGCTTTCCATTCCGCGCACTTATCATTGAGCTTCTGCATTACAGCAAGCGCGAACTCGCGCCCTGCCGGTGTCGTATGTGATTTGCCTGTCATACGGACGCACATCTCATACAGTCCTGCATAGCCGAGCGATATTGTCGAGTAACCGTTATACAGCAATCTGTCTATCTTCTCGCCCTTTTTGAGCCTTGCCAACGCGCCGTGCTGCCACAGTATCGGCGCAACATCCGAGGTTGTTCCGAGCAGCCGTTCATGACGGCATCTGAGTGCTCTGTGACACAGCTCCAGCCGCTCTTCAAGTATCTCCCAAAACAGCTTCATATCGCCGCGAGCTGTGCAAGCGACATCTACAAGGTTGATCGTCACAACACCCTGATTGAATCGGCCGTAATACTTGCGGCTTCCGTCAGGATTGCGCTGGCTGTCCTCTACTGTCGGGAACGAACGGCAGCCCATGCACGGATACACGTCGCCCTTTTTGAGCTGACGCATTACTTTCGCGGAGATATAATCGGGTACCATTCTCTTTGCTGTACATTTAGCGGCAAGCTCTGTGAGATACCAATATTTTGAGTCTTCAGTTACGTTGTCCTCATCAAGCACATACACGAGCTTCGGGAACGCCGGGGTTATCCATACACCCTTCTCATTCTTAACGCCCTGCATCCTTTGCTTTAATACCTCTTCGATAATCATTGCAAGATCGTCACGAGTCTGTCCTTCCGGCACCTCGTCAAGGTACATGAACATCGTCACAAACGGTGCCTGTCCGTTACAGGTCATGAGCGTTATGAGCTGATACTGTATAGTCTGTATTCCGTCCCGTACCTCGGTCTTGAGCCGGAAATCGACGAGCTTATCAATGGTCTCGGTATCAAGCGGTTCATTGCAGGCTTTTCGCTCTTCGATTATTCTGTCGCGGATTCGCCTGCGGCTCACCTCGACAAACGGAGCGAGATGCGATAATGTAAATGTCTGTCCGCCGTACTGGTTACTTGCTACCTGCGCGACTATCTGAGTTGTGACATTGCAGGCTGTGAAGAAGCTGTGCGGTTTCTCTATCAGCGTCTCGCTTATGACGGTGCCGTTTTCGAGCATATCCTCAAGGTTTATGAGATCACAGTTATGCTCCTTCTGAGCGAAATAGTCCGAATCATGGAAATGTATGATCCCTTCCTCATGCGCTTTTACTATCTCTTCCGGGAGAAGTATTCGGTTAGTCAGATCCTTGCTGACCTCGCCCGCCATATAATCGCGCTGTGTGGAGTTTATAACGGGGTTCTTGTTTGAATTCTCCTGCTTGACCGTCTCGTTTATCTGGTTGATAAGCGCGAGTATACCGTTATCCGTGGTATTGGATTTTCTTGCAAGGTCTCTTTTATACCTGTACCGAACATATTTCTGCGCCACCTCATAGCCGCGCATTTCCATTATGCCTGTCTCGACAAGATCCTGTATATCCTCAACATGGGCGGCATGCTTCATCTCCATGAGCTTTGCCGTAACATTTTCTGTTATAGCCTGTATCTGATATTCGTTCAGACAGTGTATCTTTTCAACCTCGTTATTAGCCGCTTTTATGGCGTTTACAATTTTGGATCGGTCAAAATCGACCTCTTCGCCGTTACGTTTAATAACCTTCATCTTGTTATCAGTTCCTTTCGTAAATACTATATCTTGTGTTTTGTCGAAACATATTATACTACTTACAGTGTTATAAGTCAAGGACATTTATTTATCATGTTTGTTTCACTGCTGTAACAAAAATTACTTATCTTGCATCCTTTAGTAAGACGCAGGTATCACATACCTCCCAATAATTTATCCATATCGTCTATATATTCAGTCGCCGCCGAGTCAGCAATTATCCTCGACCGTGATGCCGGGGTAAGTCCGAACTGCTCGGCAAGCTTCTGCATATCCTTAAGGTACTGCTGCGCCATTGCCACCTGCGGTACGGTCTGCCAGTATCCCGACGGGGTTTTTACGATAGCGCCGTTTTTGGATATGAACTCCTCTGCCGCCTTCCACCTGGCGTATGCCTGACAATACCCTGCAAATGCTGCCATATCTATTTCCGTTAATATGCCTATTCTCTCCATCTTCTTCGACAGCCGTCTCCATTCCTTCTTCGCTTCCGGCTCCAGCCACTTGGGACAGCTCGGAGCCTTTGCCTTGGGCTTTGGCTCGTTCTCGTTTATCTGCCGCTTGCCGGGATTGCCCTCAAGCGCCTTGATTGCCGCAGGTTTGGGTTTCCTGCCCCTCTGTGCCAAGTTGTATCACCACCCTTCAGTTTACCCGTGCACCTTAAAAGCCGCCTTGTGGCGGCTTTATGGGGGTTTAGGCTTTTAAATGAAAATGATTGTCGGCGTCGCTCCGCAGATGTTCTTTATCGTTGCTGTTTCGTACTCCTTCGGCGCCATGTATCCGTGTCCGTAATACAATTCGTTTTGCCAATCGGTGCGTATCGCTATTATTCTGAGCTCCGCGTATTCCTTAATAAAATCCTTTACTGTCATTTTCGTATACTCCGTATTTTTGTTTATTTTCCCTTTCGGTGTGTACATATTACCTCTTCACGGAGTATATATCAATACCATTACTACACAAATGTACACTTTTCATTTTGTGTACATATACAGTTGTTTTACCCGACAGAAATGCCGCCCGCAGGCGGCTTGATTTTTTTCCTATCAAATCATTCAAACGGGATATGATCCTCCGGATCATCGCTACCCGTGTATCTGACGGTACCGCGCCCGTCAAGATACATTGCTTCAACACTGTCATAGTGCATCAGCTTCGCAAGCTGCTCCTTCAGTTCGTAGATTTCCTCATATAAAGAATCATACGCATCCGGCGGAGTAAATCCGCAGCCAAACGCCTCATCAACCTTGATCCATGTCTCAATTTCATTGATTTTCTTTAATAGCTCTTTCTTTTGTCTGGTCATTTCCATGTCCTCCGTTTCGTTTATTGTAGTCGTATATTACAATAAAGCCGGGACTATATCAATACCATTACTACACAAATATACACCTTTTATATTGGTTATACTACATCTTATTATGACAAAGCGAAAGCCGCCCGCAGGCGGCATCCATTCCGGTTGTTTATGCTGCTTTTTCAAGGCTATCAATAAACTCTTTTGCAAGGCACATTTCAATGTACCATGCGTCACTGTCGCAAGCCCATAATTTTTTGCTTCTGTATTCAAGCTCCATCATCTCGTTTTCGATGCGGTAAATGCTGATGTGCCAGAAGGTGCCGTTCTCTGTTTTTTGATACGGTCCGAATACAATGCTGTATCCCTTGTACTCGCGTATGAACTCGCTGTGTCGCTTTACCCAAGTCTTTGTGAACTCTCCGCCGATCCTGTTAAATTCCATTGTGTGCTTCATTGTTGTGTCCTCCTGTTCTTTATTGTAGTCGTATATTACAATAAAGCTCGGATTATATCAATACCATTACTACACAAATGTACACCTTTTATATTGGTTATATTACATCTGTTTATACGAGCAAAAGAACCGCTTGGGTTCTTTTGCTTTTCGCTGTGTGTGTTTATTTCAGCTCCAAGAGCAATGCCGGGATCCGCTCGAGCTCGTTTGCTCCGACTGCCGTGTATCTGGATTTCACTTCGGTCATTCCGATTATCTCAGCACCCAGCTTGCTTAATTCCATGAGGGTTTGAACAAGGCTTGACATCCGGCTTGAAACCGTGAACTGTGTTTCGCCCATACGCTTGAGGGTGTCAACTATTTCCGGTGGATCCGTATTCCAAATCACATCGTCCAAATCAAGCAGCTTGTTGCCGGTCTGCTTGCGGTTCCTTACCGCCCAATACATTGTGCGGTTGATTCCCGTTCCCCTGTAATCCTCTGTGAAAAGCTCCTCGTTTAAATAGAATTTTACCATTTTGGTTTTCCTCCTGTTCTTTATTGTAGTCGTATATTACAATAAAGTTCGGATTATATCAATACCATTACTACACAATCATTCAGTGAATTTATTGTGTTATTTACAGCATAGCTTCGCCGCATTGCCGTGTAATATTACCTCTTGAAATCATATACACTCCACCTCATACTCCTTATCATCCGCCGTGTGCTCTCGCGCCTTGCCTCATACAGCAGCCGTTTGTCAAACTCAAATGTCCGGTATCCTGTTAAGCAGATATCCATATACCTGTCCGATGGGATCCCGTATTCGCGTCCCTCCGGCATTATGTATGTAAAACCTCTTACCGTTCTCATCTTGCCGGTCGATATGCCCTCGTATTCCAATCTGATTTTTCGCTTGTAATAACAAACAGGATAACCCTCGCAGCGGTCAAGCTTTTGTTCGTCCTCCGCGCTCACCGACCAGATCACAACCGGAACACTGCCACCGGGTTTCTCCTCTAACGTGAGATACGCGCCTGTCATACTTCGCTTAAACATAAGCTCCCAGCCCTTTAGCATTGCTGTGCCGAGCAGTTCGGCTGTCGGGCAGCGGTCACGCATCCGATGTATGTTTATGTTGCTGCCATACGCGATATAGTATCTTTTCATTTGTGTTCATCGCCCTTCCTTTGTTTTTCCTTTCGGTACTCGCATATTAGCATAGGTTTCGGGATATATCAAGTCGATTTACTACACAATCATTCGCTCAGGTTTTTGTGTAATTTACAGCATTTTATGTGCATAAAAAAATAGACCCTTCGGTCTTGCACTAAAAGAGGAACAGAGCCTCTCGGCTCGTTCATTTCGGTTTGTAAGGGGCGTGTTTGCCGTTTCAGGCGTTGATTTGCGCCGTATAGTAATAACCGAACGCATCCCTTGCAATGCCGTAATTGCTTTGAATACCGCGCTTTCTGTCCTCGCTCATGGCAGCTTCGGCAAGAATGACAGCCGCCTTTTTTGACTCCGATCTCGTAAGTCCCGGAAAGCTGTATTCACCGTCCTTTTGCAGCCTTCTGATTGAATCCTTGTTTACGATAATTTCGTACATAGTTTGTAACTCCCTTCGTTTTTGTTGTACCCATATTACCGTATTTTTTGGATATTATCAATACGATTACTACACAAATATTCTACAATCATATTGTGTACATTATATCTTGTACGAGCAAAAGAACCGCTTGGGTTCTTTGCTTTTTTAAGGCTTTTATTGAAGTTCCAAAAGCAATGCAGGAATTCGCTCTCGCTCGCTTGTTTTGAAATCCTTGTGCGGTGTATTTACTTCCGTAAGGCTTACAAAGTAGGCTCTGTATTTTTCAAATTCCTTCAGGGCTTTTAGCAAGCCGCTGAATTCGCTTGAAATCGTGAATTGCTTTTCCTCCATCCGCAGGAGCGTGTCAACAAGCTCTGGAATTTCGTTGTCGTTGATTGCTTCGCTTAGATCAAGGAGTTTGTTTCCCGTTTTCTTTCTGTGCATCACCGCCCAAAACATTGTGCGGTTGATCCCCGTTTCTTTGTAGTCCTCTGAAAAAAGCTCCTTGTTTAAATAAAATTTTACCATTTCTGGTTCCTCCTTTTTGTTCGGGCTTTGCCCTTTTGTTGTGTACATATTACCTCTGAATCGTACTTATATCAAGTCATTTTTGAGATATATATTACACAAATATTCGGAGGAGTTATTGTGTATATTATGTATGGTTTATAACGAGGAACAGAGCCTCGCGGCTCGTTCCCTTGTTGGGTTTTCAGTTTTAAGCGTTTTTAATTTGTTCTTTTCTTGCCCCGCGGATTACCTTGACTGCCCGTTCCTGTTCTTCCTTCGTTGCGCCTACGGATGCGAACGCTTCTCGCACTCCGCAGTCGGGGCATATCAGGGTTTTGTTGTCCCGCCTCGAAAGGGCAGCCGGCTCTGAATACTCCATGCCGCATTTCGGGCATACGGCTTTTCTGTTTGCCATTTATATTTCCTCCTTTCCTTTTTGGTAGTCACATATTACCTCTGAAAAGGATTTTTATCAATACGATTACTACACAATGTTTACACTTATTTTTTGTGTATATTACAGCTATTTATCCGAGTATCCCATTCCTATACACAAACATTCGGAGGAGCTATTGTGTACATTATGACGAGCAAAAGAGCCTCTTATGGCTCTTTGCCGGGTTTTGTTTGCGGCTTATTTGTTGAGCTTATCGAAGCACCATTTGATTGCCGAGCCGCTGTCTGTAAATTTTGTGTCTGCCTTTTCAAGCAAGGCAAGGCGGCATTCGATTTCCGAAAAACCGTCTGTTTCAGGCTCGTCAACGAACTCGTAAATCTCGGCTTCGTATTCGCCTTTGTAATTCATTGCCGCCAAGCAAACGTGGTGCTTGTAGCGCACAAGCGCGTCGTAGGCCGGTCTCATTTTAAAGTCAAGGGTTTCAATCGTTGTAAATTTTGTCATTTTCGTTTCCTCCAATTTTTGTTTTTTTCCCTTTCGGTATGAACATATTAGCTCTGAAAACGATATTTATCAATACGATTACTACACAATGTTTACACTTGATTATTGTGTATATTACAGCTATTTATCTGGATATCCAATCCCTTTAAAATTGTAGTTCCCGCGCCGTATTTCAGCGATTTCAGTTTCGGCGGCTTGTTTGAATTCGGGAAGCTCTCGCTCCTTTTTATGGCAGTCCATACAAATGCAATCCAAATTGAACATTGACGTTATTCTGCCACCCTCAAGTGAGCCGCCGCAGCGGTCGCATTGTGTTTGTGTGAAAAACTTATCAGCCATCAGCCTTGCTCCCTTGCATTCTGAAATCTGTGTATCGTATTCAGGATTTTATCCTGCTCGGCACCGGCGACACCGATGCTGTCAAGCGCCTGACGGGTTCCGCAATCAGAACATATAAATGTTTCACCGTCCGTCCGCGACAGCGCCGGATGCTCCGTGTATGCTTTGCCGCAGATCGGGCATACCCTTGTTTTTGATATTTCTGTTTTCATCGCAATCCCCTCCTTAAGCATTCGTATTTCACTTCTTCGAGTACGGCTGTGTCAAATCCAAAGCTCCGGTACCCTTCAATGCAGGTTTGCAGATACGACCATGACGGAACGCTGCATTTGTGCTCCTTGTGCATGATATACACGAATGCGTCCACCGTTCGTTCTGCGCCCGTATTGATATCCTTTACGGTCACGGTCATATCCTTCTTGTAATATAAGCTCGGATAACCTTCGTAGCGGTCAAGCGCAAGCTCGTCATCAGGCTCCACCGACCAGACCACAACCGGCACCTGTGCGCCCTGCTTCGGCTCTATGGTAAGGTATGCGCTGCCGAACCCGCCCTTGAACAGCAACTCGTAGCCGGGGATCAATGCCGTGCCGACGATCTCAGCCGTCGGACAGTGCATTTTCATCTGCCGGATATTGAGGTTGCTGCCGTATGCGATGTAGTATTTTTTCATATAAAATCATTCCTTTCCGAAGGGAACACCCTTCTACTGCCTTAAGACCGCCGAAGCGGTCAAGGCGGCAGGAGGCTGTTGCCTTCGCTTATGCTCTGCCGTGTCTGAAGCTGCTGTCCCCGGCAAGCCTCTTGGTGAGCACCTCCCTTGCCGTTTTGAATTCCTCTCCGATAAATCCGAGCCTTAAAAGCCAAGTCCTCATTGCGTATTTCGGATTTTCGTTCTGCTGCGGTCTCGGGCTTGCGCTCTTTGCCGTTTTTGCCATCTGGCTAAGTGCGAGGCAAAGCTGTATGTATGCTTTCAGCTCTCCGGCGTGAAGTCCGTTCCTTCTGCCGCTGTGCGGTGTGTCAAATTGGAAAAGTCTGAACTCGATCGTGCCCTTCGTGAATACCGCGTGGTAATTGAGCTGTCTGTATCTGCTGGAATTGTAATGACTGTATCTTCCGCTGTCCGCATACTGCGTTTTGTACCAAATGTCTGCAAGTGCCGACATCGTTTTCGGCTTTTTGCGGTTAAGCTCGGTCAAGAACCTTCTGTCCACCGTCTGGCAATATTGTCTTGTCCTGCTCTCCGCAATGTTTATCGCGTCTATCAAAAGGTCTTCGTGGCTTGCCATGAGGTTTGCGAGGTTTCTGAGCGTTTTTGCGTTGTGTCCGTTTGCTCCGATGTGGATGTGGACTCCGCAGCCTCTTGTGTAGTCGCTCTTTGCTCCGGCTTTTCTGAGCCGTCTTACAACCCCCTGCAAGGTCTCTATGTCGTTGTAGTTTAGTATCGGCGTTACCAATTCGCACTGCTCGCTTTCGCATCCTTCAATGCTGATGTCCCGTTGGAATTTCCACTCTCTGCCCTCGGCATCCCAAGCCGACCATGTTCTGTATCCGTTTCTGCCTTCTGTGTTTTCGTATCTGCCTGTTCCGAAAAACTCGGCGGTTACTCTTGCGGCTTTCTCTCGGCTGATGCTGTTCATTTCAACCTCAACCCCGATGGTCTGGTTTTTCATTCCTGCGATTTGGTTTGCTATTCTTTCTGTCATGGTTTTAATCTCCTTT
>JAFRDB010000033.1 GCA_017404065.1 Clostridia bacterium | reverse complement strand
TCGGAGAAATTTTAAAAGGTGTTTTTTGTGTACACAAAACCACGACATAAATGCATATTATTTCCAATCTGGGATTTTTTACTTAAAAATTGCTGTAAATGAATAGGAGCTGTTGCAAAACTTGTGTTTTGCAACAGCTCCTTTTACTTATTTTTAGTTCAAAGTTCAGGATATGAAAAATCGTCTTAAAATTCACCTATTTCTAACACATTTCTAACAAATAAAATAGACGGGGTAGTGATTTGCTACCCCGTTTAATATTATCCTATAAACGCATTTACAATTAAAGCCATTACATTTGACCGCGGTACAGTCCCTTCAAAGTTTGTCCATGCACCCGGTGTTGTAATCAAGCCTTTATCACATAAGCTGTCAAGATGATTCCTTCCCCAATGATCCGCTTTGCGTCAGGCGTATTTTGCTTTTACACCACCTGTTGCCTTATCTATCAAAGCAAGGAATAATGCTGCTGATATATCTTTATCAAGCCTATCAAGCCACTGATTTTCAATGATTCTCTTCCCGCATAAGCTGATGATGTGCGGCTGCGCCCAATGAATAGAAGTATTCTGTTCATCAGATTTCCACATACCGCCTGTGACCTTATCCACTAAAGCAATCACCGCTGCAACACCGGCTGAATTATTAAACTTATTCCAATACTCAGTATCGGTGATATAACCTCTATCCTTCAGCTTTTTAAGTGCTTTATCAGCATACGTACTTACTTCAGTTGCTACAGCGTCAAAGTTTGGTCTACCATAACCGGCTATTCGTGCGTAACTCAATGTATACCGCTTTTTAGCCACACCACCGCCATTTGCGACCACACCTGAAGCACCTGAAGTATTACCCTCAACGTATATACATAGGTCTGATCAGCTGCGTTCTTTCTTTCTGAATTGTATTATATCAGATTTTTGGGTGTTTGTCGACTCTACTTAAATTATACCACTCCACAATAATAATTAGCAGAAATGCACAAGTTGCATAAAACAGAAAACAACTATAATTTTCTGTTTTTACTCTTGAAAAAAAACAAAAATAATGTTATAATAATTTTGCAATATAGAAAAATGAATATTAATAATCAGTGTGTAACCGAAAGGTGTAAGTCCGACTTTGTTTGGATTTACACCTTTATTTTTGGAGGTAAATATATGGAACGGTTAAATCAAAATTTCTTAATAACAGAAAAAACGGGGACGCTTTTGCGTAAGTACGCTATACCTTGTATCATATCTCTGCTTGTTGGAGCATTATACAATATAGTTGACCAAATCTTTATAGCAAATGCGTCATATTTGGGTTCTTACGGCAATGCTGCAAATACGGTCGTATTTCCGCTTACCGTCATTGCTCTTGCAATAGCTGTAATGATTGGAGACGGCTGTTGTGCCTTTGTCAGTATATCTCTCGGAGAGAAAAAAGCGGATAACGCAAATGAAAGTGTTGGAAATTCGATAATTCTGACAATAGGTGCAAGCCTTTTCATAACGCTTGTTTACCTTGTTTTCAGTAATAAAATTATTGCTATGTTTGGCGGTACGGTAAATAAAGCAACCTTTCATCATTCAAAAGAATATTTCTTTTGGATTTCTGTCGGTATTCCTTTTTATATGTTCGGGCAGGCTATGAATCCTGTCATACGAGCAGACGGAAGTCCGAAATTTGCAATGATATCGACGCTTACGGGTGCAATCATCAATATTATACTTGATCCTATATTTATTTTCGTTTTCAAGTGGGGTATGATGGGTGCAGCAGTAGCGACAGTTATCGGTCAAATTGCCACTGCCGTTCTCGCCGTATGGTACTTATGGCATACAAAAACCGTAAAAATCACGCAAAAGGATTTTCGTTTAAAGACAGAAATTATCAATAAAACAATTTCGCTTGGAATTTGCAGTTTTCTTTCGCAAATATCGCTTGTTGCGGCTATGGCGGCTATTAACAATATGATACGCAAATATGGGGCTTTAGACGCTGTTTTTGGGCAATCGGAATACGCTCAAATTCCAATGGCGGTTGTCGGTATTGTTATGAAGTTCTTTCAGATTGTCATTTCAATCGTTGTCGGTATGGCGGCAGGGTGCATTCCCGTTGTTGGTTTTAATATGGGTGCAGGACTTAAAAACAGAGTAAAAGAGCTTTTTACAAAACTTCTTACGGCAGAAGCTATTGTCGGTGCTGTGGCTCTTTTCATCGTCGAGGTGTTTCCTTATGGACTTATCCGAATTTTTGGTGCGGCAAACGAAAGTGGATATTATGCCGACTTTGCAATAAAAGCATTCAGAGTATATCTTTGCATGGTGATCTTTGCTTGTGTAAACAAGGCTACATTTATATTCTTGCAAGCTATGGGTAAAGCAGTTGAATCTACTATGCTTTCTATGGTGCGTGAAATTGTGTTTGGCGTTGGATTTGCGCTTGTTCTGCCCGTTTTCTTTGGGCTTGACGGTGTTCTTTATTCAATGCCTGTATCCGATATATTAACATTTATTATTTCTGTAATAATCATAAAAAAAACATATACGCAATTATGTAAAAAGAGTGAAACGGGAAATCTCATTCTTATACATAACTAATTATCCAAACATAGGAGATATAGGAACTGAAAAAACAACAATTAGTAGCTTGGACATAGTATGATATAATCCACAAAAAATAAAATTGTTTCTTTTAACTCTTGAAAAAAATTAAAAAATATGATATAATTTAAAAAAATAAATATTCAACGAAAACGACACATGTTGCACATTTGTGCGTAAATCTGATTACGGTACAAACTTGTGAATATGTGTATTTTTTTGTCTGGAAGGAGTTTTTATTATGCCAAGAAATCAGTTTCAAAGAATGGTTTTCGCCTTTATTACTGTTGTGATTACTGTTCACGCTTATGTGTTTTACAGTCTGTATGTAATTCACGGGAAAATGTTTATGCAAATCACAAGCGAAACAGGTGTACTTGCTGCAATTAACAAAATGGGTGGCGTCCCTGTTTTTGGTACTCCCATTCCGATATGGGCAGTTGTACTTATCGAATTTGTATTAGCGTATTTACTTGAAGTCATCTTAGGATCGCCATTGTCTTTTAAACTCGCTTGCAAGAATTTCAATCCGAGAGAAACACATCCCGTATTATTTGAAACTACAGTGATCTGTGCAACAGTTGGTATTATGTGTCCTTCTATGAGCTTTATTGCCACTTTTCTTTATTACAACTATCAGGCAGGCTTTAATATGTGGACGCTTCTTGCAGAATGGCTCAAACTAATGTGCTATAACTTTCCGTTTGCATTCTTTACACAACTTTTCTTTATTCAGCCGATTGTAAGAACAATTTTTAAGATTGTCTTCACAAAGGACATAAAAGCAAGGAAGTCTGAACCGCATACAAGTGAAAAACAACAAGTAACAGTTATAAAAGGGAATTGCAAAATGTTTAAGATAGACGATATAGTTACATACGGAATAAACGGAGTATGCAAAATTGTTGAAATAGAAGAAAAAGATTTTTTGGGAACAAAAAACGCCTATTTTGTTTTAAAGCCATTAAATGGCGATAAATCAACTTACTTTGTGCCTGTTGACAATGAAAATCTTTTAAATAAAATGCGAAAACTTTTATCTGAAGATGAGATAAATAGACTTATTGATTCTATACCAAATGAAAAAGCTATTTGGATTGATAACGAAAGAGAACGCAGGGAATGTTATAAGAGGATAATTGCTGACGGCAATCATTCAGATTTAATAAGAATGATAAAAGCCATTTACTTTGAAAAGAAAGAACGAGAAGAAAAAGGCAAAAAACTTCATATATCCGATGAACGCTTTCTTAAAAAAGCTGAAAAAATTTTGTATGATGAATTTCAATATGTGTTAAATCTTTCAGAAAAAGAGGTTATATCCTACATTTTCAGACGGATAGATAAAAAAACATCAAATGAACATATTTGAAAGTTGTGTGAAAAGTGTTGATTTTGCCATGTTTACACTTTTATAAATTCTCTTATGCTGTCAAATATAAAAACCAACAGACTTACCAAAAATCGATTTCTGTATTGACTTTCATACCACTTTATAGTATAATATGTTAAAAATCGGATTCTGAAAATTTTGATTTTATAAAATACGAAACACGTTTTGGGACTTTATGACCATAAATTCTTTGAAAAGATAGGTTTTCAGATATATCCCAAAGCGATCATGAGGTGAAATTATGACTTGTCCTAAATGTAACAGCGAGAACTGTCAAATCATTAACGAGGTAACGCAAACCGGAAAAGATTTTTCAGCCGGAAAAGGATGTCTTGGTGCAATTTGTTTAGGTCCTATTGGTGTTCTGTGCGGTGCCTGTGGCAAGGGTAAGCAAATATATAACAAGAAATTTTGGGTATGTAACAACTGCGGAAACAAATGGAAAGCTTAACTTCTAAATGGATAAAGCTTATGCAAATGGGACATTATTGCGGATGTCATCAGCTTCCGGAAAGAAGCTTTTTTATTCATGGTTATCAATTCCCGCTATGCGCAAGATGCACAGGAATGCTCGTAGGTGAAATCTTAACGTTTGCTTTGCTTCCATTCAAAATTCTTGTTTCTCCGCTGTTAAGTATTGTGCTTTTAGGAGTAATGGGATTTGATTGGTTTCTCCAATTCATAAAATTGGTCTGTTCCACTAATATTCGACGTTTTATTACAGGTATTATGGGAGGGATCGGGATAACAGCTATTACTCTTCATTTTATGATACAATTAGTGAAGTTTATCATACGCCATTTATGTGGAGCAGCGAAGATATAGAGTTATTATTCTGCCGTATGTGTTTAGTGAGTTGGCTTTTATAAAGGTTAACTCACTTTTTTATTTGCCTGAATCCGATTTTGACTGATTGTTAAAAAAATCAATTTTTGCGCATCAATTGCACATGCGGGGTCGCGCAGGAAACCGGCGCGCCGAAACATCAGACATTGATCAGTCTGCTTTTTCCTATTAATTCTATCGCTCTTTCGCTTGCGCCGGTAGGTTCAAGCATAATTATCCTCGTGTCCCGCCGGAACCACGTAAGCTGCCTCTTAGCATACCGACGCGAGCCCTGCTTTATTGCATCCTTCGCCGCATCTAATGTATACTCCCCGTTGAAATAGCTTATAAGCTCCTTATAACCGATGCCCTTCATGGAGTTGAGCGCGGCGGTATAACCCATATCACAGAGTCTTTTTACCTCGTCTAAAAGTCCGGACTCGAACATTATATCCACGCGTCGGTTTATCCTCTCATACAGCGTATGACGCGGATAGTCAATACAGAACATTATAGGTTCGTAACGGCTCTCTGTGCGCCGTGTAATTTCCTGATGCTCAGAAATAGGCACACCTGTGGTTTTATAAAACTCTATTGCGCGGATAACACGCCGGATATTGTTGGGATGAAGACGCGCTGCACTTATCGGGTCGAACGCACTGAGCAGCTCTATCATATATTCTCCGCCGTGTTTTTCAGCAAGCTCTTTGAGCTCGTTTCTGAGATCGTAGTCCGTCCCACCCTCGCCAAAGGTGATATCGTCCACTACGCTGTTTATATATAGCCCTGTCCCTCCGCACAGAATTGCATTTTTGCCGCGCGATGCGATATCCGCTATCGTCCTGTGCGCAAGCTCCGTATAATCCGCAACGGAAAAATCCGCATCAGGCTCGATAAAATCGATCAGGTGATGCGGACATTCCTCCCGCTCCGCCGCAGTCGGCTTTGCGGTACCGATATCCATGTATTTATATATCTGCATGCTGTCCGCCGAAACGATCTCGCCATCCACTGCCCTTGCGATATCTATCGCAAGCCGCGTCTTCCCGGATGCTGTAGGTCCGACAACAACGATAAGGGGTATTTTTTCAGACAATTCTCTTAAAATCCTTCTCTATCTCTTTCTTGGTCATTGCTATCACTATCGGTCTGCCATGCGGGCAGGTGTTGATGTTTTTGAGTGCAAATACTCTTTTCACCAGCTCATGCATTTCCTCACGGCTGATACGCATATTCGCCTTTATTGCCGCCTTGCAGGAAATGGTGTAAAGCAGACGTTCCTTTGTTTTTGCGATAACATCATTTTTCATTTCTGCCATCGCCTCTAAAAGCTCTAAAAACAACGGCTCCGCCTCGCTCCATGAAATATCGCCCGGCACTGCGGTTATGCTCACGGTATTTACCGTCCCCATTTCCGTTTCGTAACCAAGCTCACTGAAAAGCTTGGCATTCGCTTCGTATACCTCTGTCCCGATCGAATCCAGACGAACCTCTATCGGCTCCATTATCATCTGTGACATTACGCTGCCGTTTTCAAGCTCTTTTTTCAACATCTCATAATTGAGCCTCTCATGCGCCGCATGCTGGTCTATGATAAGCATACGGTCATCCTTTTCGACTATTATATATGTGTCAAAAAGCTGACCGACAACGCGGAAATATCCATCGTCGAATATAATATCCCCGTCTGCAGACGCGGTTTCCCCAACATAGTATTGCTCCGCCTCATAGTCCGGCTCCTCAACGCGGACGGATCTGCTCTTCTTTTTGCGCTTTGCCCTCTCCAGCGCGTATTCGATCATCGCAAACTTATTTGACTCTTCGCCCTTTGCAAGCTCCGCTCGTATCCATTGCTCCTCGCGCTCTGCTTCGCTGATCTGCTTTGATTCCGCATTTTCTATGCTTTTTGGCTCATAAGCCGGCTTCGGCTCGTATCCTTCAGCGCGGTCAGACTCAGCAGGTATTGCCGCTGTCTTTTCCCGCGGCGGTATCACTGCCGGCTCAGACTTGTTATTTTTAAATTCAAGCGGTGTCTCTCTTGCCTCGGTTTTAAACTTAGGCTGCTCAGCAGCTCTTTCACTGCTCGCTCTGACTTTCTCCCGAAACAGCTCCTCAAGCGTCCTCTGCTTTCCCTGCGGCGATGCCGGCATCGGCTTTTCTCTCTCGATCTCCGGTACATTCGGCTTTGCATACAGCGCCTTTTTTGCAGCGTGATATACTGCTTGATATATCTCCTGCTCGTTTGAGAATTGACATTCAAGCTTTGTCGGATGCACATTTATATCCACAAGTCTCGGACTTATATCAATATTGAGCGCAGCCGTAGGAAACTTCGATATCATTATCTGATTTTTATATGCTTCTTCTAAGGCGCGAATCATTATAGCGCTCTTTACATAGCGTCTGTTTACGAAGAAGTTTTCATAGTTACGGTTCGCGCGCGTAAGCGTACCCTTACCGATAACTCCACTGACGCGAATTCCGTTGTATTCAAGATCGACATCAAGCATATTCTTTGCATAATCCCTGCCGTATACAGCATAGACAGCATTTAAAAGCTTATTGTCTCCGGGCGAGAATATTATTTCCTTGCCGTCACGGATAAGCTTAAATGATATTTCCGGATGTGCAAGCACAAAACGCGAAACTATATCCTGTATATATCCAGCCTCTGTAGCAGGCTTTTTAAGAAATTTAAGTCTTGCGGGAGTGTTATAGAACAGATCGCATACCTCCATTACGGTGCCGTTTGGCGCGCCAGCGTCAGCGGATGAAAGTATCTCTCCGCCCTCACAGGTAACACAAACACCGCTCTCGTCCTCACGCCGCTTTGTGTAAAGCCGCACCTTTGCGACAGCTCCTATGCTTGATAAAGCCTCACCCCGAAAGCCGAGCGTATATATTTCCTCAAGATCCGCGCCGGTCGCGATCTTGCTTGTAGCGTGACGGAGAAAGCACACCTTTGCATCCTCCGCGCTCATGCCCGCTCCGTTATCCGTGACACGGATATACGATATGCCTCCGTTCTTTATCTCAACGGTTATAAGAGCAGCGCCCGCGTCTATACTGTTCTCAACAAGCTCCTTTACAATGCTTTGCGGTCTTTCGACCACCTCGCCCGCGGCTATCTTATTTGATACCTCGGTGTCGAGCACATGAATCAGTCCCATGCTTTTACCTCGCTCTGCCGCTATGCGGTCTTTTTATAATTCCTTCGCCTTTTGCGATAGCTTATATAATATATTCATCGTGTCAATGGCTGTCATTGTCGTGACATCCATAGTCTTAAGCTCATCTATTATCTCTTTTGCGGCAAAATCGCCGAAGCCTATCTGTCCATTCTCCTGCGTTTCCTGCTTCTTTGGCTTGTACAACTTGTCTGTTTCATCATTTGCGATAGATGCAAGTATTTTCTTTGCCCGCTTTATAACATCACCCGGCACGCCGGCAAGCGCCGCTACCTCTATTCCATAGCTCTCGTCAGCACCGCCACGCACTATACGGCGCAGAAAGCTTATCTCGTCGCCATGCTTGCGTACCGCTATACGATAGTTCTTAACTCCGTCTAATTTATCCTCAAGCTCGGTCATTTCATGATAGTGCGTTGCAAACATAGTCCGCGCACCGATCCTTCGCTTTGAATGAATATACTCCGCGACCGCCCATGCAATGGAAAGTCCGTCGTATGTGCTCGTGCCGCGCCCGATCTCATCGAGAATTATAAACGAACGGCTCGTTGCATTTTTAAGTATGTTGCTGACCTCACTCATCTCCAGCATAAATGTGCTCTGTCCGGAAGCTATATCATCACTTGCTCCCACACGCGTAAATATCCTGTCGGCTATGCCTATATGCGCCGATGATGCCGGAACAAAGCTGCCGATCTGCGCCATCAGCGTTATGAGCGCAGTCTGCCGCATATACGTTGATTTACCCGCCATATTCGGGCCCGTTATTATGAGCAGTCTGTCACTGCCGCTGTTAAGATAGCTGTCATTAGGAACAAATATAATATCCTTTGAAAGCACCTCAACCACCGGATGCCTACCGTCACGGATATCTGTAACATCATCATCCGCCACCTCCGGCATACAATAGTTGTTTTTGCTCGCCACTGCCGCAAGTGAACACAACGCGTCCGTGACCGATATTACAGTCGCCGCGCGCTTCATTCGCTCCAGCTCAGCCGCAAGCTTATCGCGCAGCTCGCTGTACAGCTCCAGCTCAAGTGCCTTCAGCCGCTCTGACGCACCAAGAATAGTATTCTCTATCTCTTTAAGCTGAGGAGTTATGTACCTCTCTGCATTCGTGAGCGTCTGCTTCCTTATATAATCCTCCGGCACCTTGTCCTTGTATGAGTTTGTTATCTCTATGTAATAGCCGAAAACGCGGTTATAGCCCGTTCTCAGCTTTGGTATGCCCGTTCTTTCGCGCTCCTTTTCCTCTACCTCGCGCAGCCAGCCATCAGCGTTATCTCGCGCCTTTCTCAGCTCATCCGCCTCAGCGCTGTAGCCTGCCCTTATCATGCCGCCATCGCGGATGATGGCAGTTGCATGCTCCTCATCTATAGCGCGGTCTATGAGCGACGCCACATCATCAAGAATATCGAAATCCTTATACATTCCCGCAAACATGGGCGATCGCATATCCGACAGCTTATACTCCAGCGACGGAAGCTGCATAAGCGTCTGCTTCAACGACACCATATCCTTGGGGGTTACCGAGCGCAGAGCGATGCGGCTTATTATTCTTGAAATATCGTATGTTCTGCCAAGTATCTCGATAAGCTCATCACGAAGCATCGCGTCCGAAACAAGCTCCTTCACTGATAGCAGACGCTTATTAATAGCTATAGGGTTAAGAAGCGGCTTTTCTATCCAGCTCTTTAATCTTCGTCTGCCCATCGATGTCTTGGTCTTGTCAAGCACCCAGAACAGCGAACCGCGTTTCCCGCCGCCACGCATAGTTTCGGTTATTTCTAAGCTTCTGCGTGTCGCGAAATCAAGCTCCATATAATTCTCAACGTTATATACGTTAAGCTTGTTAATATAATCTATGCTCGTCTTCTGTGTATAAGCGATATAGCTGAGCGCCGCTGCGGCTGCCCGCGCAGCATACGGCTTGGTATCAAGCTTCAGCTCGGCTATCGTCTTTCCGAACTGCTTTTTTAGTATCTCTTCGAAGTCGGCAGTAAAAACATCCTCACGCCGCTCGCAGCTGATACGCATATTCCCGTCTATCAGCTTTTCAGTCTCGCCGCTGAACGCCTCATTTACGATTATTTCCTTTGGCATATAGCTTGCAAGCTCATCTAAAACAGCCTTTCCGCCGGAAAGCTCTGTCGCGTATATCTCTCCCGTTGATGCATCTGCTGCGGCAAGACCTATCCTGCCGCTGTTTTCATTCATCACTACAAGATAATTCGCACTATCCTCAAGCACCGCCTCGTCCGTTGCCGTGCCGGGTGTTATGACCCTTATAACCTCACGCGCAACCATACCCTTTGCAGTTTTCGGATTCTCTACCTGCTCACAGATAGCCACCTTATAGCCGAGGTCGATAAGCCGCGAAATATAGGTGTCGGCACTATGGAACGGCACGCCGCACATCGGAGCGCGCTCCTCAAGCCCGCAATCACGTCCGGTCAGAGTCAGCTCCAGTTCCCGCGACACATTAACGGCATCATCAAAAAACATCTCGTAAAAATCACCGAGACGGTAAAAAACTATACAATCAGGATATTCTTCCTTAACTTCCAGATAATGCGCCATCATAGGCGAGAGCTTGCCTGCCATTCTTCTTCCTCCAAATCAAGCCAAGATATGATCGTTCAGGTCGTACGGCTCTGCGGTAGCCGCGTTTACACAGCAATTAACCGCAGCCTCCGCCGCAGGTCGAGCAGGAACCGCTGCAGCCGCCGGTCTGTCCTGTGATATAAAAATTGATTATCTGGTTCACCTGCTGTACGAGCTGATCAAACGCCGCTTTCTTGCTTACATAGTCCTTTATAAGCGGAGCCTTCGCTATCATTGCCTCATACGCCTCGTTATTCTTTTGCACCGCATCCTCACGCGACATCTTGCCGCTCTGCATCTCACGCGCAAGCTGAAGACGATTCATGTTGAATTCACGCATACACTCCTGTGAAAATTCGTCAGCCTTCTGCTTATCCTCCGCTTCCTTATATGCCTTCATTTCCTCGCATTCTCTGAGCATTTCGCCCAGCTCTCTTGTCTTTTCGATTATGTCGTTCATTTTTTCCCTTTCCTTTCTTTTTTTTATCGATTGAAAACTGCTCTGACCATTCGCTTGCAGACAACATGAAATGTATTGCAAGCCCAAAGCGTGATCGGTTTTATTCGATCTGACCTTCCAAGCTCCACTGCTTGGCTTTAGTTATTCTGATATCAATATAATTTCCGACCATATCGGGAGTTCCGGCAAAGTTCACTATCTTGCCGCTTTCCGTCCTACCGGTCATAAGCTCCTTGTTTGTCTTGCTGACTCCATCGACCAAAACGGTCTCGATACGTCCGACATATTCAAGGTTCTTTTCCTTGCATATCCCGTTCTGCACCCGCAGCAGCTCGTCAAAGTTTTTGTGTATCTCCTCATCCGACAGAACAAAATCAAGCTTTGCCGCCGGTGTACCCTCGCGGCGCGAATATATGAACGAGAATATGCTGTCGTAGCGGACATATTTTATTATGTCCATTGTATCCTTGAAATCCTCGTTCGTTTCAGTCGGAAATCCGACAATAACATCCGTCGTGAGCGCAATGCCCGGCATCTCCGCCTTTACCTTATCTATTATCGCAAGGTATTGCTCACGCGTATAATGACGGTTCATCTGCTTCAATATTTTGTTCGATCCCGCCTGAAACGGAAGATGCAGCTGCTTACAGACCTTATCACAGTCGCGGATGGTATATATGAGCTTATCTGTCAGATCCTTCGGATGTGAGGTCATGAATCTTATCCTGCGCACACCCTCAATTTCGTTTATCATACGCAACAGATCCGCAAAGTCAATATCAAGCCCCAGATCCTTGCCGTAGGAATTGACATTCTGACCTAACAGCGATATTTCGCTCGTGCCGTTTTTAACAAGACACCGTACCTCCGCCATTATATCCTCCGGCGCGCGGCTGCGCTCTCTGCCGCGAACATACGGCACTATGCAATAGGTGCAAAAGTTGTTGCATCCGTACATTACGGATACCCACGCCTTCTGCTCCTTGTCCCTCATTATCGGCACGTCCTCGGCTATCGAGCCATCGCTCTCGGTTATATCCACCACTACGCCGGCATCATGCATTGCCTTGTACAAAAGCTGCGGCATTCGCCACAAAGCATGAGTTCCGAAGATAAGGTCAACGTGGTCATGTACCTTTTTTATCTTCTCGGTTATATGCTCCTGCTGCACCATGCAGCCGCAGACAGCCACCATCAGCTCCGGACGCTGCTCCTTTAAATGCTTCAGTATTCCAAGCCGCCCGAACACCTTCTGCTCCGCATTCTCGCGCACAGCGCATGTATTATATATGATAAGGTCTGCTTCCCCGGCATTTTCCGTGAACTCAAATCCTGCCTTATGCAGCATACCGCGAATACGCTCGGTATCGTTTACGTTCTGCTGACAGCCGTAGGTCTCAGTATGCGCAAGACGCGGCCTGCCGCAAAGCGCGGCAAAATTTGCGTTATCCTCCCTGAGTCTTGCAATATATTCTTCAGAGACAGCCCATTCTTCCTTAGTTATCTTTGTCGTTGCCATAATTATATTTCATAGTCTATAACACGGCGCTCCTTGACATACGGCAGAACATAGCTTTGCCCTACCGCCTTGTGCTCCGGGTTGTTCTGATACTTTTCAACATCCTCTTTGCTGGCAAAAACGCTGACAAGCACAACATCCGAACTAAACTCTTTTTCGGATATATTTATTCCTACCTCAATATCCAGAAGCCCCGGTATAATACCCTTTAAAGCTTCAAGATTTTTCTTGATATCCTCCGCTCTCTTTTTCTTGTCCTCGCCGTCAGCGATCCTCCATGCAACTATATGCTTTACCATTCTAAATTTCCTTTCCTAATACTTATGCTATTATATTATAGCACCAATGCGTTGCTTTTGCAAGTGACAATTTAACAAAATTTCTATTTAAAAGATCAGTATAAAATATCATTTTTCGGAAATAATTACATACAGAAGGAGTGGTTTAAATGAAGGACACAACTAAGAAGGTGGTCATACTTGACAATCTTTCATCACCGTATGTACACCAGGCAATAATAGTTATGCGCGAGTTCGACCCGCGCCTCGAATCACGCGCCGTGACAGATGCTGAACGGATAGTTGGAGCATATCTCGATAATATGAAGCTCAACTCCGGCAATGAGAGGAGCCGCGCTGCGCGATACAGAAAAAAAGAGCAGCAGCTACCTGCTACCCGTAAAAAAAGAGTTTTTCCTCTGTTTTTTGCTATCGCGGCGGTGTTACTCGTCATCGCCGCTGTAGTTTTTCGATTTTAAATAATTATCCATATATACAGCTGCCGTCTCGTATGATTCCGCTTTTGCCGCCGAAGTCGGGTATATCATCTCATATCGGAATTCTATGCCGCCCTCTACATGGCCAAAGCCGTGATAGGTCATCCCGTCCTTGGTTCCTGTAACGGAATAACACCCATCTGTGGTCGTTGCCTGCGTTACTGTCAGACCCTTGCTGTCACGATAGTTTTTCATCGCCTCTGTTTCGGTCTTTGCGGATGTCGTTTCCTTATAAGCCGAAATAATCGCGTCACCCATACTATCCTTTAACGCCAAAAATTCGCCATCGCCATTCTCGTCATTAGTGAAGCTGTTTGGATATGCAAAGCTGATACCGTCCTTGATAAGCTCCATATATCCGTCACGGTTCACAACCGGTTTTTCATCAGCCGTTTCGGTCGCTGTTACACCCTCTACAACAATTGCAGTCGGCTTTTCTTCGCTGACCTTCTCGGTAGCTTCCTGGATCTCCTCCATCGGATTATTCATTGTAGAATTGCGCGTGAACAAAATGTGTGATGCAACGGCACTCGCTATGCCGAGCACAACAAGCGTTATTATAATTCCCAATATTATCTTATAACGCTTGCGCTTGACCTTTTTTATTCCCCTAAGACGCTCTTCTACTTCCTTAGCCTGTCTTCTGGCCAGCCGCCCCTCCTTGAGATCCTCTATCTGCTCCATCTTCCCGCCTCCGCTGCGAACGGATGTGTTACAGCGGTCACAAAATCTGGCTCCCGGTGGAAGTCGCTTTCCACATTTCTTGCAATACAAGTATATCTCTCCTTCTATCAAAGCATCAGTTCTTTAAAGAGTTTATCGGTGCCGGTATCCTTCCTCCGCGAGCAATGAATTCATCGCTCAAATACGGCTTTACCGGCATTACGGGACCTGTTCCCAGAAGCCCGCCGAATTCAACCTCATCGCCCTCTTTAAGTCCGGGCGCGGGTATAATGCGTACTGCCGTTGTCTTTTGGTTTATCATTCCTATTGCTGCCTCATCGGCTATAATTGCCGAAATCGTAGATGCCGGCGTATCTCCGGGAATAACTATCATGTCAAGGCCGACCGAACATACACACGTCATGGCCTCAAGCTTTTCTATTGTAAGCGCGCCGCATTTAGCAGCCGCGATCATACCCGCATCCTCACTGACGGGTATAAACGCGCCGGAAAGTCCGCCTACATAGCCCGATGCCATAACGCCGCCCTTTTTGACCGCGTCATTTAAAAGCGCAAGCGCGGCTGTCGTACCGTGCGCACCGCATTTTTCAAGTCCCATTTCCTCCAGTATGTATGCAACGCTGTCACCAACCGCAGGTGTTGGCGCAAGCGAAAGATCAACTATGCCGAACGGGACACCAAGCCGCCGTGACGCCTCCTGCGCCACAAGCTGACCCATGCGCGTTATCTTGAACGCTGTTTTCTTTACCGTCTCCGCAACAACGCCGAAGTCTTTGCCCCTTACCTTTTCAAGCGCGCATTTCACAACACCGGGGCCGGATACACCTACATTTATTACGCATTCGCCCTCGCCCTCGCCGAGAAACGCGCCCGCCATGAACGGATTGTCCTCTACAGCATTGCAGAACACAACAAGCTTTGCGCAGGCAAAGCCATTTTTATCGGCAGTGATTTCCGCAGCTTTTTTTACTGTCTCACCCATCTGCTTTACTGCGTCCATGTTTATACCGGCGCGAGTGGACCCAATATTTACACTTGAACATACAAGCTCGGTGGCTGCAAGCGCCTGCGGAATAGACTCAATCAGGACACGCTCTCCCTTTGTATAACCCTTATGCACAAGCGCGGTATATCCGCCGAGGAAATTTACTCCGACTGCTTTTGCCGCCTTATCAAGCGTTTTTGCCAGCTGAACACATTTTTCAACCGTCGGCTCGTCAAGCGCATCTATCAGCGTTGAGATCGGCGTTACCGATATACGCTTATTTATGATCGGTATACCGAACTGGCGCTCAATGTCCTCACCCGTCTTTACAAGATCCTTAGCATACATGGTGATCTTATCATACACCTTTTTGCATACCGTATCTATATCCTGACCGGCGCATGAGCGTAGCGATATACCCATTGTGATCGTGCGTATATCAAGATTTTCATGGTCGATCATATTTATCGTCTCTAAAATCTCAAAAGGGTTTATCATGCTTATCGTTACGAACTCCTTTTCTTATATTCTGTGCATTGATGAAAATATCTCCTCGCGCTGAACATGGATCTTAAGCCCCATTTCCTGCTCGATCTCACTGAGCCGGTTGGTTATATCCTGAACCGAAACATTTTCAGCGCCGAACTCGACCATCATTATCATAGTGAACATATCCTGCATAATAGTCTGCGAAATATCAACTATATTAACACCGCACTCATAAAGTGCTGTGCTGACCTTTGCGATTATTCCCTTTTTATCCTTGCCGACTACAGTTACTATTGCTTTCATTATATCAACTAACTCCTTTGTCTTAAAGCCTCATACATGATCACGCTTGCCGCTACAGACGCGTTGAGTGAATTAATCTCTCCCATCATCGGTATTGACGCGATGAAGTCACACTTCTCCCGAACAAGACGGCTTACGCCGCTGCCCTCGCTGCCGATAACTATACCGATAGCACCCTTGAGGTCTACATCATACATGCTCTGTCCGTCCATATCCGCAGCTGTTATCCACAGCCCCTCTTTTTGCAGCTCCTCTATCGTCTGCGCGATATTTGTCACCTTAGCAACCGGTGTATATTCCGCCGCTCCCGCGGAGGTTTTCATTACTACGCTGTTCACGCCTACGCTGCCGCGCTTGGGAATGATCACTCCCGTTACGCCAACGCAGTTTGCCGTTCTGATTATCGCGCCAAGGTTATGCGGATCGGTTATCTTGTCGCAGATAATAAGGAAAGGCTCCTCGCCCTTATCCCTTGCCCGTGACAGGATGTCCTTTACCGATACGTATGTATATCCGCTCACTATAGCCGCCACACCCTGATGATTGCCGCCGTCTGCAAGCTTTGTGAGCTTTGCAGGATCGGTCTGCTGTATGATTATACCCTTCTTCTTTGCCATATCAACTATCGGCACAAGCGCTCCTGTATACGCGCCGTTGCGTATCAACAGCTTTTCAATTGAATGTCCGGACTTCAAAGCTTCTGTGACCGGTCCGCGACCGAAAATTATATCTTCCATAGCTAACTCCAAAACACTACGGTGGTATTCAAACTGAATTTCAGTTTATCGGGAGAGATGTTAGTGGGAGGCGCAGCCTGTCCTTGCCCGAGGGCAGCCCTGGTCAGCGGCAAAGCCGTAGTTGGGGTTCCCTCCCCACTAAACTGAAATTTATAATAAGAGCAATTTTCGCTCAGCAATCATCAAAACAGTTGCTGAGCGAATTTATTTTGATACTACTCCCCTGTTATATCCAATATATATTTACTTTGAAAGGAATTTATCATGTATTGCGTTGACCGCTCTCTCCGCATCCTTCTGATCAACAAGAACGGATACCTTTATCTCCGATGTTGCTATCATATTGATATTTACATGAGCATCTCTGAGCGCCTCAAACATACCCGCCGCAACACCGGGGTTGTTTACCATTCCCGCGCCTACGATGGAGACCTTGGAGACCTCCTTTTTAGACTTTATCTCACGCGCCTTTATAACATCATTATTCTTTTCAATAAGCTCAAGCGCCGCATCCATATCGCTCTCTGCTACAGTAAAGGTGATATCCTTTGTCTTACCGTCACCGATCGACTGTATTATGAGGTCAACACATATATTCGCGCCTGCGAGCAATCCGAACACCTGGAAAGCTTTCCCCGGAGTATCCTCCACACCGCAAAGCGCTATTCTTGCGCAGTCATTATCCCTTGTTACACCTCTAACGAGCATCTTTTCCACTTGTGAAACCTCCTTAACGTATGTTCCCTCATTATTATTCAGACTTGAGCGAACCGACAACTTAACATTATATTTCTTAGCCATTTCCACACTTCTGTTATGAAGCACATTTGCGCCAAGCGACGCAAGCTCAAGCATCTCGTCATACGAGATCTCGTCAAGCTTATACGCGCCCTTGCAAATCCTCGGATCCGCGGTATATACACCGTCAACATCTGTGTATATCTCACACACATCAGCGTGCAGTGCCGCTGCAAGAGCAACCGCAGATGTATCCGAACCGCCTCTGCCGAGCGTCGTTATATCATCATATTTATTGATCCCCTGGAAGCCTGCTACGATAACTATTCTGCGGCGGTCAAGCTCCGCATGAAGCCTTTCCGTGTCGATATTCTTTATGCGGGCATTTGTATATCTTGCATTTGTATGAAATCCCGCCTGCCAGCCGGTAAGTGAGATTACCGGATAGCCAAGCTTTTCTATCGCCATCGCCAGAAGCGCTATGGAGATCTGCTCACCCGTTGAGAGCAGCATATCCATCTCACGCTTTGACGCGTGCGGATTTATCTCTGCCGCCTTTGCGATCAGATCATCTGTGGTATCGCCCTGGGCGGACACCGCTACGATTACATTGTTTCCCGCCTTGTAGGTGTCTGTGATGCGTCTTGCAACGTTCATTACCCTCTCAGCGTCTCTTACCGAAGTACCGCCGTACTTCTGAACTATAAGCTTCATTATATATACCCCTTTTCCTGTTATATATCAGTCTAATATCCTGATAGCAGTCTTTACTATCGCTCTTGCCTCGTCCATTTCAGAGGCTGTCATAGGCTCTGTTATAAACACATTTTCGTCTCCAAGGCTTCTGAACTCCGTTACAGTGCCAAAGCCCGTTATATCCGCGTTTTTATCTGCTCTTACAAAATAGCTGAACTTCTTATCATCCTTTCCGGCCGCAATGCTGCTCCTGGGCTTTATCCATCCTATGCGGCGGCTCATACCCTTGTGCACGATACAGTCGACTATATCCGCTACAACTGCCGATGCCGTCGGAAGCTTGCCCGCGCCGGGGCCGTAAAACATAACATCACCTACAGCGTCACCATTTATCAACACAGCGTTAAATACGTCATCTACACCCGAGAGCATACTGCCGTTCTTTATCATCATAGGCGCAACATGTGCGTAGATCTTGCCGTTTTCAAAAAACTCCGCATAGCCTATGAGCTTTATTACCGCATCAAGCTCTCTGGCACACTTAACATCATCAAGGGTTATATTGGTTATGCCCTCCGTGCTTATCTCGCTGTAATCGACCTCAAAGCCTGACGCAAGCGACGCGAGTATCGCTATCTTTCTGCACGCGTCATACCCCTCTATATCCGCCGCCGGATTACGCTCGGCATAGCCATTTGCCTGCGCATCCTTAAGAGCCATATCAAAGCTTTTGGAATTTGTTATCATCTGATAGAGGATATAGTTTGTTGTACCGTTCAGGATGCCCGCGATCTTCTTTATGTTATTAGCCGCAAGACAGCACGCAAGTGGTCTTAAAACCGGTATTCCACCGCCAACGCTTGCCTCAAAAAGGTAGTTTACCCCGTTCTCCTTCGCTGTTGCTATAAGCTCCGATCCATAAGTCGCAACAAGCTCCTTGTTTGAGGTCACAACATTCTTACCCGCCATAAGCAGACTCTTTGTGAACTCATACGCCGGGTGCAGTCCGCCCATGACCTCGGCAACAACCGATACCTCGTCATCATTTATAATATCATTAACGTCCTTTGTAAAAAGCTCTTTCTCCGGATGATCGTCAAATTCACGGATATCAAGTATGTATTTGAGGTCTATATCCTCGCCCGCGCTCTTTGTGAGCTTAGCCGCGTTTATTCTGATTATATCATAAACGCCGCTGCCGACTGTTCCGTAACCCATAATTGCAGCCTTTGCCATCATCTTTCCTCCGCTCTGTTTTCATTATGCCGAAAAATAGCACTATTCTTTGGAATTATACCACATTTAATTTAGAGTGTCAATAAATTTTTTCTTAAAGGCAAAAATAAAAAATGTTTTATGAAAACAAACCGGTAAATAAGTTGACATGTTATGGGGTTTGTAGTATAATAATAGAGCCTTTATCGTTACACAATCCATCAAAAAGCTAAAGGCAGACCTTAAAGAATGGGCTTTGGATACAGAAGGATGGATGATATATGGACAAAGATCAAAAAAGAAATACAGTATAGCTGACCTTGATCCGGATATATACTATGACACGATATTCTACAAAGAACAGTGGATATATCAGGGCAGCTTTGAAGAAAAGCTTATCGTTACATATTCACTGAAATATTGTATGTATCAACGAAATATCAGAAACAATCAGATAGACCGAGCACAAAGGGCAATATCACAAGGTAGCGCAAGAATCAGACAGAAAAGGCAAAATGATTTTATGCGGTTCATTGAAAGGATAAGTATTACCGACGAAGGCGAAACAGCAGATAAGGATAAATATTATCTTAATCACGATAGAATAGCGGAAGAAGAACGCTATGACGGTTACTATGCGGTTGTAAGTAATATTGACGATAATGCTTGTGATATTATCAAGATAAACCGGCAGCGATGGAAGATAGAAGAATGCTTCCGCATCATGAAAACGGATTTCAGATCAAGACCGGCATATGTGAAATTGGACGAGCATATCAAAGCACATTTCCTTACATGTTTCATCGCTTTGGTAGTATATCGGTACTTAGAGAAGAAGCTTAATTATCAATTTACTTGTGATCAACTGATAGAAACACTGCAAGACATGGAAGTACGGGAGCTGGTTGGAGAGGGATATTTACCGGCATATACACGGACGGATGTAACTGATGCTCTACACGACTCATTCGGATTCCGAACGGATTCAGAGATAATCACTCAGCCGATGATGAAAAAAATATTAAAGGAGACAAAACCGAAAATCCGACACGCAAAAATTTAACGAAAAGAAAAGCCCAAGATATGGCTCAACCACGCCATTTCTTGGGCTTTTTCGCTCTAATAACTGTAAAACCCGGGATTATATATATTTTTTTTATTCATGTCAAGATTATATTTCAAAAAAAGGTGATTCTTGTATGTTTTATTATATGATTACAGAAAAAACACTTTCTCAAATCATTTCCTCCACATTGACGTTCTTTATCGCGATACCGTCTATCATCCTATCGCTATACCCGTTTGATCTTGCCTTTATATAAAGATCCTCCAGTGTAAAGTCTCTGAGCTTGTACTGTGAACGCTCTGCCTCCACACAGAAATATGTGCCGCACTCACATTTACAGTTCTTTATAGCTATATGCTCGGCGTAGGAGAGCGGTATATCCTTTCTGTCCTTGAGGTCGTAGAACTGCGTCCACGGACGAATATGCAGGAAGTCCTCTGTTTTGCCGGTTATATCCTCTACCGTAATGTATTCATATCTCTGCGGTGTGTCCGGACGCATCTTAAGCCATACGAGATTAAGCGATTCAAAAACGCGTATCCGCCTCATAATGACGTTACGTACATGAACAGCCTCAGAGCCGCAGGTAAAGCATGAGTGGCAGAAGCCGTACTCACAGTCCTCAATTATTATACGCTCGTTTATACCGTTCTCAGGAGCGGTGTCCGCCCACGGGCCTTTGCCCCCCTTCATAGCTATAGCATCGTCATTTACCGCCATATAGCAGTTTTTTACAAGAACATCATGACACGCGTCTATGTCTATCGCGTCAGTGGACGGGGCGAGATTTGCCGCCGAGGTTATCCGGCAGTTCAGATACTTCACTCGCTCGCATCTGTAAACATGTGTTGTCCAAAAATGCGAGTTCTGCAGATTAAGATCGGCTATGGTGACATTACGACTGTTTGATATATACACGAGCCGCGGGCGCTGCTCATCCTTATTTGTACATGCCCGATTCCACTCACGGCGGATCCAGAACGCGCGCCATGATCTATAGCCATTGCCGTCTATCGTGCCGCCGCCGCACATAACGAACCCGTCAACACCATCCACGTTGATGAGCGCCGGAAAATATTTGCACGTCTCACCCTCTATGCGGGTTTCACACAAAGGATAATCCATAATATTATCACTGCCCAAAAGCACACCGCCGCGTTTTACACACAGGTGTACGCCGGGTCTGAAAAACAACGCGCCTGACATAAATATACCCGGAGGCACAACAATAACGCCTCCGCCGTTTTCGGCAGCCGTATCTATAAGCGACTGTATCTCCGCAGTATGCACGTTTCCGTCGTTCCATATACCGTTTTCGGTAAGCACATACTGCTTGCCTAAAGTCTCCACATCCGGCACTGTCGTGTCATAAAACCACTCATTGACCGGAGCTCCGTCCGGAAAAAGCTCTTTATTCATAGTACACTCTCCTCTTTTTTCCTTATGTACAGTTATTGCTTTATTTTGTCATTATATCATATTATTCTGTAAATTCATATACTAAAACCCGATAAATAATGTATTTTTATGTTTTTTGTGAATAGTGCACTACAAATCATTAAATTAATAATACAAAAAAACATATCAACATATTGAAAAAATTTATTACTTATGCTATAATCAGTTCAGATAAGGAGCTATAAAAATGTAAACCAAAAACAAAAAAGAACTGTTCTGATATTTCTTACAACCTTAATTGCTGTAATGCTGGTCTTTGCCGTAAGCTTCGCAAAAGTCTATATGTATAATCACACCCGACATAACAAGACCTTTTCCGGAGAATCACTCTTTACATCGGAGAAGCCGTCATCGAATGGAGTATTTGTAAATGCGATCCCCAGAGGCAGTACGTGGACAAAAGCATTTGACATTAATAACGAAGGGATAACCGAACACAACTTTCAGGCATATACATACGACTTTACAGTATCAAACAACACGGCGGATGAGGTGTCGGACTTTTCATTCAAGCTGACATTTGAGAACAAAGTTTTCTTACTATCGGCATGGAACGGAGCTTTAGAGATACATCAGAACACATACGATGGCGAGATCGTTGACACGGTTCCCGATCTTCGCGAATACGTGCCGGAAAATCACAATCTAAAATCTGTTACCTTTGATGGCGAATCTCTTATTTCTATGAATCCGGGGGATTACATTGTTTACCTCCCTTCTTCAAGCATGAACGCGTTAGAGGTGCCGATCAATCCAAATGAGGGTACAACACCCGGCATTATTCTCTACACAGCAATAGACGAGGGTATTGAAACTGCAACTCTCGATAATGTTGAGGCTTATAAGAAACAATAAGATAATAGTTGGTGAATAACTATACAGGGGCTGCCCACTTTTGCAACAGCCCCTGTCTTGTTTTATTCCATAGTAGCGACTGATACTGTTATCTCATCGCCTTCACGGTCGCAGATAACCGCGCTGTTTTCCTTTATCTTTCCCGTGAGCGACATCCTCGCGAGCTTGTCCTCTAAAAGCTTCTGTATAGAGCGCTTCAACGGTCTTGCGCCGTATTGCACATCGTAGCCATTTTCCAGAATAAGCTCCTTTGCCGCATCCGTGACGGTGAACGTGATCTTCTTTTCTGAAAGCCGTGATGTGATATCCTTAAGCATAAGATCTATGATCTGCTTAAGCTCATCTCTATCAAGCGGCTTAAAGGTCACAACATCATCTATCCTGTTCAAGAATTCCGGGCGGAAGAACTCCTTAAGACTCTTCTCGACATTATCCTTCATCGTTATCTTTGCATCACGCGCAAAGCCGGTCTTATTCGCGTTGAACTCTGTTCCGGCGTTTGTTGTCATTACTATTATGGTATTCTCGAAGTTTATTATCTTGCCGTGGCTGTCAGCTATTCGCCCGTCATCAAGAATTTGCAGGAAAAGATTGAACACATCAGGATGCGCCTTCTCGATCTCATCGAGCAGTATAACAGAATACGGTTTGCGTCTGACCTTTTCCGTGAGCTGTCCGGCATCGTCATAGCCGACATATCCCGGAGGTGAGCCGATAAGCTTCGACACCGAATGCTTTTCCATGTACTCGGACATATCTATTCTGATAAGTGCCTCCTCATTGCTGAACATTACCTCTGCTATCGTCTTTACAAGCTCAGTCTTACCGACACCGGTCGGACCTGCAAATATAAACGATACAGGTCTCTTGCGCGAGGTTATATCCGCCCTGCCGCGCCGTATTGCCTGCGATACGGCAGACACAGCTTCATCCTGACCAATAACACGCTCGTGTATCCTTTTTTCGAGCGATAAAAGCTTCTGCGACTCGTCCTCTGTCAGTCTGTGCACGGGTATCTTCGTCCACGCCTCAATGACAGCGGCTACATCGTCAAAGGTTATCTCTGCCTTTGCTGCCTCTTCTTCGTATTCCTTTGCCTTTTCTTCAAGCTGTATCTTTTCATATCTAAGCCTTGCAAGCTTTTCATAATCTACGTTATCGGCGCTGTTCAGCTCGTCCATTTCATCCGCAATAGCTTCAATCTTTTCCCGAACCTTGGTGAGTTCATAGAGGGCTTTGTTTTTGAGATTTACCCTTGAACCCGCCTCATCAATAACGTCTATCGCCTTATCCGGAAGGAAACGGTCGGTTATATACCTTTCGCTCATACGAACAGCGTTCTCTATTACCTCATCCGATATCTTTACCGAATGGAAGTCCTCGTAATAGTCCCTTATACCCTTAAGTATCTGTATGCTTTCCTCTATCGACGGCTCGTCCACAAGCACCGGCTGGAAACGCCGCTCAAGCGCTGTATCCTTTTCTATATGTTTTCTGTATTCGGTAAGCGTTGTTGCACCGATTATCTGTATCTCGCCGCGAGCTAATGCAGGTTTCAGGATATTCGCCGCACTCATCGCACCTTCAGCATCACCGGCAGCAACAATATTGTGTATCTCGTCAATGACAAGCACTACGTTGCCACGCTCGGCAGCCTCCTTTAAAAGCGCCTTCAGTCTTGCCTCAAACTGTCCGCGGAACTGTGTTCCGGCAACGATCGCGGCAAAGTCAATAAGATACAGGCGCGCGTCAAAAAGCTTGGGCGGCACATTCCGCTCAAACACACGCATTGCAAGCCCTTCGGCAACAGCCGTTTTGCCGACTCCCGGCTCTCCCAACAGGATCGGGTTGTTCTTCTGGCGGCGGTTAAGTATCTGTATAACTCTGTCCACCTCAGGATTTCTGCCTACTACCCGGTCTACCTTCCCTTGCGCTGCGCGCGCGGTGAGATCTATGCCATAGGTGTCGAGCATACTCTTTTTGCCACGCTTTTCTGTCCTTTTATCCTTGCTGTTTTTCTTCTTTTCCTGTCCTGCGGTGCCGCTCTCGCCGCCGCCGAACATATTGTTCATCATATCCGATAACGGCGCAAGCATCGCGCCGCCCATCGTTTCATCTTCGCCTCCGGCTTCCTTCATAGCGTCGAGCATCTCCTGCTCCGCCGCTTGAAGTCCCTCAGGACCGCCCATATTTTCTATAAATTCGTTCATCTGCTCGTTTATAGTTTCAAGCTGTTCGTCGTTTATACCGAACTTATCAAGCATATTATTGACCGGCTGCAGATTAAGCTCGCGAGCGCAGGAAAGGCAGTAGCCCTCCGTTTTGGTCTCACTCTTGCCCATCTCCATCTTTGTTATAAACATAACTGCGGGGCGTTTCCCGCATCTTACACACATTTCCATATATTTAACAGTTAACTCCCTTCATCTTCGGAAAATTCATTCTATCATAAAATTAGCCGCATTTAAAGACTAAGACGACAAAATTAACATCTTGTTTACAAATTAGTCACAAGCGCGTGCTTATGAGCGCTCTTGCGGTGCGACCTCCTGCGATGCTTTGGAGAAAGGTCTATACCCGGATATATCTCGCCGCTCGGCATATCAAAACACTCCTCGATCTCCGCAATCGTCTCAAGACTGTAGTCCTCTGCTATACGTAAAAAAGCCATAGCGCAGGCGTATGCATCATCAAACGCCCGATGATGGCGGAAACTTATGCCAAGCGCGTCGCACAGATTATTCAGCTTATGGCTCTCAAGCTCCGGATATGCTTTCTGTGAAAGCCTTACAGTACACAAATATTTAAACTCCGGCAGTTCTATTCCGTAACCGGCAAGTGTTGCACAAAGCACACGCACATCAAAGCTTGCATTATGGGCTATAACTGTTCTGTTCTCGATACGATCCCTTATGCTGTCCCAGTACATATCAAAGGTCGGCTTGTCCTCGACCATATCCGGCTTTATGCCATGTATGCGCACATTATATTTGTTGAACTCGAACGGCTCCGGTCTTATAAGTATCTCTTCTCGCTCTACTATCTTATTGTTTTCTACAACGCACCAGCCAAGGCTGCATGCGCTTGTAAATTTTGAGGTCGCCGTCTCAAAATCTATTGCCGTAAAATCCATTTTAAACAAATCACTTTCTGTTAAAGTACTCTACCTCGCTTGATGTCAGATAGCGCCATCGTCCCTCCGGCAGATTGCCAAGCGTGACAATACCCACCTCTGTACGGCGCAGCTTTTTCACCTCGTGCCCTATCGCCTCAAACATCTTTCTTATCTGTCGGTTCCGACCCTCGTGTATAATTATCTCAACAAGCGTCATACCCATCTCGATCTCCATTATCTCGCACTCGGCGGGATGTGTTTTTCGACCGTCTATCACAACGCCGCGACGTATCCTGTTAAGCTCAGGTATCGTAAGCGTGCCCTTGAGAACAGCGTAATACTTCTTTTTTGACTCAAATCGCGGATGCGAAACGCGGTTTGCCCACCCGCCGTCATTTGTCATCAGTATAAGTCCTTCGGTCTCATAATCCAATCTGCCGACCGGAAATATCCTTGTATTTATCTCACGCTCAACAAGATCCATGACGGTAGGACGTTCAAACTGATCCTTTACTGTCGTTACATAACCCTCCGGCTTATTCAGAGCAATATATATCTTCTTACCGCCCGCCTTTATTATCTCACCGTCAAGACTCACCTCGTCACAGCCTATCTCGACCTTAACGCCCTGCTCGGTTATCCTCTCGCCGTTGACCTTAACCCGTCCGTCAGCTATCATTTGCTCTGCGGCGCGCCTTGATGCCCTGCCGCTCATAGCAATATATTTTTGCAGTCTTACAATCTCGCCCATTATCTTTCTCCTTATCCGAATATTTTTCTCAGCAATGTTGCCGCAAAGAACCAGAAGCAGTTCTTTACCTTTGCCTTTTCCTCAGTGCGATAAAAATCATCCTTTGCAACTACGTCCGTTTTACCTATCAATTCATCTCCGTAGTATATCTCAAGCTCGCCTACCTTCTCACCGGCGTTGAGAGATGTATATATCTCCCTCGGCGCGTTAACAAGCACCTCTATGTCTCTGTTAGCCGAACCGTTTACCGGCACATAAAAGTCAGTTTTTGAAATAAGCTCGCACTCTCCGCCGTTGCTTACTATATGTCTTACGCAATCTCCCGCCTTTACCGCCGTGACCCATCGGCTGTCTGAATACGCCGCGTCCATCATCGCTTTATGTTCAGCCCAGTCATTTTCGTCATTAAGCGTTACGGCAATGTATATCTTCCCGTCGCGATCACACGCGCTTACTAAGCATCTGCCGTCTGTCTTTGTATAACCGGTCTTTACGCCAATACAGCCCTCCATCTCGCTCAAAAGCCGGTTATGATTTATATACATAAGCTCAGTCACTGACCCGTCAGGCCGAATGTAGCTCGCATCGTATGTCCGTTTTGATACTATATCACGGAATAGCTCATTTTTAAGCGCGTATCGAGTAATGATGGCAAGATCGCGGGCAGTGGTATAATGTCCTTCCTCATCAAGTCCGTTCGGATTTTTAAAGCTTGTATTTACCGCGCCGATCTCCCGCGCCTTTTCTGTCATCATTTCCGCAAATTCCTTCTTTCCGCCGGCTATGTGATACGCTATAGCTACCGCAGCGTCATTGCCGGAATTAAGCATCAGACCATAACAGAGATCGCGCATGGTTATCTGTGCGCCCGCTTCGATATACGCGGAGGAGCCTTCCTCCTTTGTCGCCTCCTCAGCAACAGTCACGATATCATCAGGCGATGAATTCAGAAGCGCGACGATAAGCGTCATTATCTTTGTAGTGCTCGCCATCGGCAGGAGCGCATCAGCATTATTCTCGAATATCACCTCACCGGTCACACCGTTCATGATACACGCGCCCGCCGCGCTCTCAGCAAGAGCGAACGCCGAAACAGGCATAACAGATATGATCAAAGCCGCAATAAACGACACCACATACTTTTTCATTCACTACCACCCTTTATAACATCCTATAATAACCTATTTTATATTATACACCAATTATTCTTAATATGCAAGTGTTATTTGACCATGGTTTTTTGAATGTATAATTGTGACGCGGGGACGTGCCATTTTTGTTGACGCGGGGACGTGTGACGCGGGGACGGTGTGACGCGGGGACGGGACGGTGTGACGCGGGGACGTGCCATTTTTATCACATTATCTCTTAGACACGGGAGGTGTGACGCGGGGACGTGCCATTTTTATCACATTATCTCTTAGACACGGGATGAAATAAGGACTGCTATTTTGTTTGATAGCAGTCCTTATTTTTTTAGTGCATTATTTACTGTTTATTTGACATATCTTTTTTATAGCTTCTTTACTGAACTTATCCCGTCTGGTTTCGTCTACCAGACCGTTTTGCTCCTGCTGAACATCAGTAAGCTGTGTAAAGCAATAACCTGTGATATATTTAGTTTTCCGTATAGCGTCATTTAAAGCCGCAAATCTTTCCAAATATTCCTTTTCATCGCGTGCCTGATTTCCGTATCCCCAGCCCTTATCGGAGCAGAGCTTTATTCCGCCGTATTCGCTCATTATAACGGGCTGTCCGCTGTACTTGTAATCTCCGCTAAAAAGCTTATGATTTGCGATGAATTCCTTTTTATTGTTTAGTACCGCTAATTCTTCGTCATTATATTCGCTATAAAGAAGGTCTGCGTCCTGTTTATAATCATGTATTGTTACAATGTCCGATATTGTATGCTCCCAACCGTCGTTAGAGATTACGGGGCGGGTTTCGTCGAGCGATTTTGTAAGAAAATATAAGGCGTTTGCAAAGCTCTGCTCGCGGACATTTTCCGCAACCTCAAAAATCCCCCATGACTCATTCATCGGTACCCATGCGATTATTGACGGGTGGCAATAGTTTTGCTTTACTACCTTTATCCATTCGTCCGTGAAATATGTAACAGAGGTGTCGTTAAAGGCATAACAGCTTGGCATTTCGCCCCAAACCAACATTCCGTTTATATCGCAATAATACAAAAATCTTTCGTCCTCTGTTTTTTGATGCTTTCGTATGCCGTTATATCCGAACTTTTTTACAATTTCTATATCCTTTACTATTGCTTCTTCATCGGGAGGCGTCAGATGCGATTCCGCCCAATAGCCTTGATCCAAAACCATTTTAAGATACAATTCTTTATCGTTTAACAGTATTTTTGAGCCGTTTACAGAGATTTTTCTTACGCCGAAATATGACGATACTTCATCAAGCAATATATTGTCTTTGTATAGACGATATGTGATGTCGTAAAGATACGGGTGTTCGGGTGACCATGCTTTAACGGCGTGCTTTTTATGTAAATCACAAATGTTCATTTCATATTTGAAGATTCGCTTTTCCGCTTTTGCTCTTTTTATATTAAGTACTTCATCATCAAACCGTATTTCCGTTTCGATTTCATAATCATCAAGGGCTGTTTCGTCAATATTTGTATATATCTCAATACCGAGATTTTTTTTGTCAAAATTCGGTGTGTTTTTAACCGAAACAATATAGTTTTCAGGCACGTTTTCAATCCAGACCGTTTTCCAGATGCCCGTTGTCTGAACATACCAACAGCTGAAGCTCTCATTTTTGTACCTCTGCTTGCCTCTCGGCTGATTTATGGATAAAGAATCTTCAACCTTTACGGTAATGTCATTTTCCCCGTCAAGCATGTATGCGCTTATGTCAAAGGAAAACCTGTGATAACCGCCCTCGTTCATTCCTGCATAGATTCCGTTTACCCATAATTTTGTTACAAAATCGCTTCCCTCAAAATGAAGGATGGTTCTTTTGCCTTTGCGCGTCTTTTGCTGTATTTTTTTGTTATACCAGACATTTTCGTGAACGGTTTGGTCGCCTATGCCGCTCATTTTTGTTTCGTATGTAAACGGAACCAAAATCTCGGTTGACTTTGGGAATTTTTTGTAAAATTCCTTCTGCTCGCCGATGTTTTCATCGTCAAAAACAAAGCCCCATTTTCCGTTTAAATTTTGCCAATTATCCCTCACTAATTGAGGTCTTGGATAATCCTTGATTTTTTTCATTACCTAAAATCTCCTGACTTTCACTTTATTATGGAAATTGACAGTGCTTCAAGCCTTCTTTGACGCGGGGACGTGCCATTTTGATGACGTGGGGACGGGGGACGTTGATGACGTGGGGACGTGCCATTTTTGTCACATTATCTCTTAGACACGGGATATTACTCCCCTGGATATTCCTGTCATCCTTTCAATGTCTCGTATTGAAAGCCTGTTATTTCTTAAATTCCGTATTATTGTATTTCTGTCCTGTTTGTT
>JAFRDB010000032.1 GCA_017404065.1 Clostridia bacterium | reverse complement strand
GCTTGCGAGGCGGGTTGGGGTACGGCAGAGATAGATTTCATCTAAAACCGTTAATTTATCTTATTTTTTAGCGTCGTTAACCCCAATCCGACCTTTTCAAGCAAAGCTTGAAAAGCCCACCTTGCCCCGGGGCAAGGACAGGCTGTGCCTCCCACTAACTCCACGATAAACTGAAATTTACTGTTTTATTTACTAAAAATCATTCAATCGAAAAACCGTAATAAAATTTGTGTAAAAGCTTGACGTATGGGGTTTGATTTGTTATAATAGCTCTGTATGTGTTACAAACGAATGGAGGAAAACGCAGTGAAAAAACTAATGCTTGGAAACGAGGCTGTTGCCCGCGGCGCTTTTGAGGCGGGCGTTGGCGTAGTTTCCTCTTATCCCGGCACACCGAGTACCGAGATAACGGAAAATATTGTTAAATATAATGACGTCTATGTTGAATGGGCGCCGAATGAGAAGGTAGCCTGCGAGGTAGCGATAGGCGCGTCTATAGCGGGTGCGAGAGCTATGACCTGCATGAAGCACGTCGGACTTAACGTGATGGCCGATCCTGTATTTACGGTAAGCTATACCGGTGTTAACGGCGGGCTTGTGCTTTGCGTTGCGGATGATCCGGGTATGCACTCGTCACAGAACGAGCAGGATTCGCGCCACTACGCAAAGGCATCCAAGATACTTATGCTTGAGCCTTCCGACAGCGCCGAGTGCCGCGACTTTACAAAGGAGGCATTCACGCTCTCCGAGCAGTTTGACACTCCCGTGTTTATCAGACTTTCAACAAGAGTTTCTCATTCACAGAGTCTTGTTGAGGAATGTGAAAGAGCGGACAAGCCGCTTAAGGATTATGACAAGGATCCGGGCAAGTATGTTATGATGCCCGGCAACGCAATAAAGCGCCATGTGGTAGTTGAGGAGCGCATGAGAGCGCTTGAGGCAATGGCGGAGAAAACGCCGCTGAACACTGTTGAGGAAAACGGCTCAAATATCGGCGTAATATCGGCAGGTATAGCGTATGTTTACGCAAAGGAAGCGCTCGGCGATAAGGTGGACTACTTAAAGCTCGGCGTGGTATATCCGCTGCCGGCGGAGAAGATCAAGGCTTTTGCGGCAAAGCATGATAAGGTGATCGTTATTGAGGAGCTTGATCCGGTGATCGAGGAATATGTAAAGAGTCTCGGCGTTGAGGTTATCGGCAAGGACGGCTTTACGCTGCTTGGCGAGTATACACCGGCAATGATCGCTAAGGCAGTTCTCGGCGAGGATGCTCCTGAGTTTGAGGTTATCGATGAGCCGACTCCCGTACGTCCGCCGGTAATGTGCGCGGGCTGTCCGCACAGAGGCACATTCTATGTGCTCAAAAAGCTTGGGCTTATCGTATCGGGCGATATCGGCTGCTACACGCTCGGCGCAACGCCGCCGCTGCAGTCGGTAGATACAACGATATGCATGGGTGCATCGGTAAGCGCGGCGCACGGCATGGCAAAGGCGCGCGGCGATGAGTTCAATAAGAAGCTCGTATCCGTAATAGGCGATTCGACCTTTATTCACTCAGGTATAACAGGACTTATAGATATAGTATATAACAAGGGTAACAACACCGTTATTATCCTTGATAACTCCATAACCGGCATGACCGGCCACCAGGATAACCCCACGACAGGCTTTACCATCCGCAAGGAGCCGACAAAGCAGGTAGATCTTGTAGCGCTTGCAAGGGCGATCGGCATAGAGCACGTTGTTGTGGCTGATCCGTTCGATGTAAAGGAGTTTGAGAGGATAGTAAAGCAGGAGGTTGAGCGCGAGGAACCGTCAGTTATAGTGGCGCAGCGTCCTTGTGCGCTTCTGCCGCCTATGCGGAAGAAGTACAGCGGTCACTGCCGTATAACAGACAAGTGCAAAAAGTGTAAGATGTGCATGAAGCTCGGCTGTCCGGCGATCTCGATAGAGAACGGTGAGGTAAGGATAGACAGAACACAGTGCAACGGCTGCGGACTCTGTACAAATGTATGTCCGTTCCATGCCATAGAAAAGGAGGACTGATCGATATGAATATAATGATAGTAGGCGTAGGCGGTCAGGGAACCCTTTTGGCAAGCCGTATTCTCGGCAAGGTAGCTATAAAGCAGGGCTATGACGTAAAGGTGAGTGAGGTTCATGGTATGTCGCAGCGCGGCGGCAGCGTTGTCACTTATGTGAAGTACGGCGAAAAGGTATATTCACCGATAATCGACAAGGGCGAGGCTGATCTCGTGCTCGCATTCGAGATGCTGGAGGCTATGCGCGCTCTGCCGTATCTTAAAAAGGGCGGCAAAATGATAGCTAACACGCAGAAGATGAACCCGATGCCGGTAATAACAGGCGCGATGCCGTATCCGGAGGATATAGAGCAGAAGATATCCGCAAAGGCTGATCTTCTTGCGGTAGACGCTCTCTCGCTCGCGGAGCAGGCAGGGACGATAAAGGCGGTAAACGTAGTTCTTATCGGTGTTCTCGCGGCAAGCATGGACGTTGATAAAGAGGTATGGGTAGACGTTATCCGCGAGACCGTGCCGGAGAGGTTCATAGACCTTAATATCAAGGCATTTGAGCTTGGATATAATTTATGATCTGAGCGCTATAAGGGGCTGTTGCATTTTGCGCAGACCGCTTAATGGCTTAATTGATATGTTTATGAATATAACAATTAACCAATGAACACAATCACGGTAGAGATTTGCTCATTTGAGCAAATCTCTTTTCATTGAATGCCATTAAGCTATGAACGAAACTCACCACTCGACGTACCATCGTACGCCTTCGGGCAAGGTATCATGCGGCTTTGCCGCCTGACACTTCGTTTCGTCCATTCTGCATCAAAAGCCAATCAGCCCCTTTGTCGGCTGTTGCAAAATGCTTACAGCCCCCTCGTTTCAGAATTACAGACAGCGTTCGATGATCGGGTGATCCGATCACCGGACGCTTTTTGTTAAAATATGATTGACCGCGGCGGCGGTTTATGATATACTAATTAAGGGCATCTATAAAAACAGATCCTGAAGGGGAAAAGAAAATGGAAAATGCAAAAGTGAGGATAGAGGAATTAACGAGCCTCTTAAATTATCATAATCATAAATATTATGTCGATGACGCACCGGAGATCTCGGATTTCGAGTTTGACGCTCTGCTTCTGGAGCTTGAAAGGCTTGAGGAGCAGTATCCTGAGCTTAGAAAGCCGGATTCGCCGTCACAGCGTGTAGGCGGCGAGGCCGCAAAAGCGTTTGCCGAGGTAGTCCATGCCGTGCCTATGCAGAGCTTGCAAAAGGCTTTTTCGCGCGAAGAGATATATGATTTTGACCGCCGCGTGCGCGAGATAGTGCCGGATGCGGTCTATGTTGTTGAGCATAAGATAGACGGGTTATCTGTCTCGATAGAATATGAAAACGGCATCCTCACGCGCGGTTCCACGCGCGGCGACGGAAACGTAGGGGAGGATATAACCGCCAACATCAGGACGATACGATCCGTGCCGCTCAGACTCAGCGAGCCTGTTCCGTATCTGGAGGTACGCGGTGAGGTTTTCATGTCAAATGCTAACTTTGAACGGCTCAATGCCGTGCTTGAGGAAACAGAGCAGCCGCTGTTTGCAAATCCACGCAACGCGGCGGCGGGGTCATTAAGGCAGCTCGATCCTAAGATCGCGGCGCAGCGCGGGCTTGATATATTTGTTTTTAATATCCAGAGAATAGAAGGGCATGAGATCACAAGCCATATAGACGGGCTCAGATATCTTAAAAAACTGGGCTTTAAGACTATATTGAATGACCGTGTTTTTACGACCATAGAGGATGCGTACCAGGAAATAGAGCGTATAGGCGCGGAGCGGGGCAGTCTCGGCTTCGGCATAGACGGCGCGGTCGTAAAGGTGAATGATTTCATCTCCCGCGCAGCGCTTGGCACAACGGAAAAATTTCCGCGCTGGGCGATAGCGTATAAATATCCTGCGGAGAAGCAGAAAACAGTGCTAAGAGACATAAAGATCCAGGTGGGCAGGACCGGTGTGCTGACGCCGCTTGCCATCCTTGATACAGTCCGTATAGCCGGCTCTAACGTGTCGCGCGCTACGCTGCATAACTATGACTATATAAAGCAGAAGGATATCCGCATCGGCGACACTGTCGTGATAGAAAAGGCGGGAGATATCATACCGGCTGTAGTGGAGGTCCTGACCGAGGCAAGGTCGGGAGACGAGAAGGTGTTTGTTATGCCGCAGCGTTGTCCTGAATGCGGCGCGGAGGTGGTTCGCGCCGAGGGCGAGGCGGCATATCGCTGCACAGGCATAACCTGTCCGGCGCAGCGGCTTCGCAACATTATTCATTTTGTGTCCCGTCCGGCAATGGATATAGACGGACTGGGCGCGTCAAATGTTGAAAAGCTTGCGGAGAACGGACTTATAATCGATGCGGCGGATCTGTATTATCTTGATTTTGACCGCGCGGTGGAGCTGCCGGGCTTTGGTGAGAAATGGGCGGAGAATTTAAAAAAATCGCTTGAACGCTCCAAGACAAACCCGCTGTACAGACTGATATTTGCACTTGGCATACGTCATATAGGCGAAAAGGCGGCAAAGGTGCTTGCGGCGCGTTATAAGACGATAGAAGCGTTCATGGACGCAAAGACAGAGGAGATGGCGGAGCTTAACGACGTGGGACTTGTTATGGCGGAGTCGGTAGCGGAGTTCTTTCGTCAGCCACAGAATACGGAGTTTGTCGATCGGCTGCGCTTTGCGGGAGTGAGCTGCGAGGACGATACAAAGGAGGCGGCAGATACGCGGTTTGCCGGCAAGACCTTTGTGCTGACCGGAACGCTTGAAAAATACAAGCGCGCCGAGGCGGCAAAGATCATAGAAGGCTTCGGTGGCAAGACCTCATCATCGGTATCGAAAAAGACTGATTACGTTCTTGCAGGCGCCGAGGCGGGCAGCAAGCTCACAAAGGCGCAGGCTTTGGGCGTTACGATAATTACCGAGGACGAGTTTGAAGAAATGATTATTAGCAAATAGTCCGGAGAGATTTATGATAGTAATAGCAGACTACCGCCTGCCTTGCGGTCAGGCGGTGGAGCTTGCGCGGCTGGGATATGAAGTGATCCCGACCGCGAAGCTTAAAAACGTATATGATGAGATACAGGGACACGCGGATATCCAGCTTCACAGAGCCGGAGAAAAGCTTATATGTGCGCCGGAGGTATATGGGTACTATAAGAATAGATTGCCTGATACCGACATCGTTCGCGGTTCGCTAAGTGTTGGCTCGGAGTATCCTTCGGATATCCCATATAATGCCTGCGGCTTTGGCGATACTGTGATTTGCCGCGCGGCGCATACCGCGCCGGAGGTGCTAATAGAATACAGGCGTGTTGCAGATACGCGGCAGGGGTATGCAAAGTGCAGTATCTGTGTTGTGAGCGAAACGGCGGCGATAACCGCCGATGAGGGGATATATAAGCAGCTTTTGGAAAACGGCTTTGACGCGCTTAAAATTCGTCCGGGATATGTCCGGCTTGGAAGAATGGGCGGTTTTATCGGCGGCGCGTCCGGGCTGCTGCCGGGAGGACTTGTCGCGTTCTGCGGCGATCTTATGTCGCATCCCGACGGCGCGGAGATAGCCGCGTTTTGCCGCGCAAACGGCGCGGAGGCGGTATCGCTCGGCAACGGAGAGCTGTTTGACGCGGGCAGCATTATAGCCGTGCCGGCGTGACAAACAGGGCAGGTACAGCAGAGCTTCGCCGGAGACTTCCGGCGCGATACCCGTTGTTTGTGTATAAGCCTTATGTGTGTATGGGCGTAGGGGGGGTGACACTCCCGACAAGCTGAAATTTTATAGTTTAATTTACTAAAAATTTACTCAATCAATAACAATATCCCAAACATGATTACCGCTTGACAAAAGAGTCGAAAGATAGTAGAATATAGGAGTAATTATAAGAGATCAAGGAGGAAACGTAGATGGGAATGACGTTAACTGAAAAAATACTGTCGGCACATCTTGTTGAGGGGGAGATGATAAAGGGTACGGAGATAGGTATCCGTATCGATCAGACTCTGACGCAGGACGCAACAGGAACTATGGCATATCTTGAATTTGAGGCTATGGGCGTACCGCGCGTAAAGACGGAGCGCTCGGTAGCATATATAGATCACAACACACTGCAAAACGGGTTCATGAATATGGATGACCACCGCTATATCGGCTCGGTAGCGAAGAAGCACGGTATTTATTTCTCGCGTCCCGGCAACGGTATCTGCCATCAGGTCCATCTGGAGCGGTTCGGTATACCGGGCAAGACCTTGATCGGCTCTGACTCGCATACCCCCACCGGCGGTGGCATAGGTATGATCGCGATCGGCGCGGGCGGCATGGACGTTGCTGTTGCAATGGGCGGCGGCACATACTATATAACCTGTCCCAAGGTCGTAAAGGTAGAGCTTACAGGACAGCTTCAGCCGTGGGTAGCGGCAAAGGACGTGATCCTTGAGGTTTTGCGCAGGCTCACCGTTAAGGGCGGCGTAGGCAAGGTCATAGAGTACACCGGTGACGGCGTAAAGTCACTGTCGGTGCCGGAGCGCGCTACGATAACAAACATGGGCGCGGAGCTTGGCGCAACGACATCAATATTCCCGTCCGATGAGGTAACATTGGAATTTTTAAAGGCGCAGGGCAGAGAGGCGGATTACACACCGCTCTCGGCGGATGCTGATGCTGAATATGACGAGACAGTAAAGATCAACCTTAGCGCGCTTGTGCCGATGGCGGCGTGTCCGCATTCGCCGGATAATATCAAGACAGTAGATGAGCTCGGACCGATGAAGATAGATCAGGTATGCATCGGTTCATGCACGAACTCATCATTAATGGATATGATGAAGGTCGCATATATCCTAAAGGGCAAGACTGTTCATCCTGATGTTTCGCTTTCCATCGCGCCCGGTTCAAAGCAGGTTCTTACCATGCTTGCCGAGAACGGCGCGCTTGCCGATATACTCGCAGCCGGCGCAAGAGTGCTTGAGAGCGCGTGCGGTCCGTGTATCGGTATGGGACAGTCACCCAACTCGGGCGGTATATCGCTGCGCACATTTAACCGTAATTTTGAGGGACGTTCAGGCACAAAGGACGGACAGATCTATCTTGTATCACCTGAGCTTGCCGCTGCATCCGCGCTTACTGGCGTTCTTACGGATCCGAGAACTCTCGGAGAAATGCCGGAGTTCAAGCTGCCGGAAAGGTTTTTGATAAACGATAACATGGTTATCCCGCCGGCGGACGAGACGGATATGGAGGGTGTTGAAATACTTCGCGGTCCGAATATAAAGCCGTTCCCGAAGTCCGAGCAAATGTCGGAGGCGATAGAGGCGGGAGTGAGTCTTAAGGTGGGCGATAACATCACCACAGACCACATCATGCCGGCGGGTGCGAAGATACTGCCGCTCCGCTCCAATATACCGGAGATATCAAAATACTGCTTTGCTGTGTGTGATGAGAGCTTTCATGACAGAGCGCTCGAAATGGGCAGGAGCATTGTTATTGGCGGCACGAACTACGGCCAGGGCTCCTCGCGTGAGCACGCTGCGCTTGCGCCGCTGTACTTAGGCGTAAAGGCGGTCATAACAAAGTCATTTGCAAGAATACACATGGCGAACCTGATAAACGCGGGCATCGTGCCGATGACGTTTGAGGACGAATGTGATTATGACCGTATAGACGAAAAGGATATGCTGAGGATAGATAACATTAAAGCTCAGATCGCTTCGGGTGATATCATAAGGGTAACAGATATTACAAAGGGCTTTGATTTTGACTGCAGGGTGTCCTTCTCCGAAAGACAGAAGCAGATGCTCTATGCAGGCGGACTACTGAACTATACAAAGAATAACTGACAGATCATGGAGGTTGGGGCTGTTGCATTTTACTACAACCCCCAGCCTCCTTATGTCGCTTGGTTCATAGTTGGATGGTAGAAAAGCTTAGGGAAAGGAGCTCACAGTCATAAAAATGAAAAAGGTAAAAATAACCGTAATGAGGATAGCCGTATATGATGATCTCATTGCTGAATATGAAAATCCGATCGAGCATACCTGCTCCATGAAATTGGGGCAGACATTCATCGCAAACGGGTGGGAGAAGCCGGGCGGCTTCTGTGACAGTGCATGGGATACTGTGTCTCCGTTTGTAATGACTTTGGCTTATGGCGGTGAGGATATCTACAGTGGATGGATGAAAAACAAGCGATCTGCGATGATATCATGTAATGACGGTTTCAGACCGGTCAGCTTTTTGCTGGAGGCAATGGATGAGGAGGCAGATCAGAGCTGATAAAACAGTTTTATTCCGAAAAAGGGAATAGCTGATATAGTGCTTATGTCACGGTTTTTGAATAAGTAAATCTCAGATTTTATTCGTAAAAAAATTTACTTGTTCAAAACCGTGATTTTTTTTGCTTTATAAGGAATTGCTCGATAAATTTCAGTTTGTCGGGGGGATAGTGGGTGGGCGCAGCCTGTCCTTGCCCTGGGGCAAGGTGGGCTTTTCAAGCTTCGCTTGAAAAGGTCGGATTGGGGTTCACGGCACTAAAAAATGAGATAAATTAGCGGCTTTAGATAAAATCTATCTCTGCCGTAGCCCCCAACCCG